>SKXF01000263.1 GCA_007128555.1 Clostridia bacterium
CGTCGACTCACAGACATGATCATCCTCACTTGTATCAGTCGGAGAAGAACCCGATGGGATTCCTGGGGACCCCGTTTACGCGTATCTCGAAATGCAGGTGGGGTCCGGTAGAACGGCCTGTGTTGCCAGAGTAACCAATTACCTGTCCCTGCTCCACCACGTCGCCCACAGAGACTGCGGTACGGCTCAGGTGAGCATAGGCCGTAACATACTCCCCATTCCCGTGGTCAATCTTGATCATGATCCCGTAGTTACCCGCTGAGCCGGCCAGGGTGACCATCCCCTTATCGGCGGCCTTCACAGGCGTACCGGTGGGCATGGCCAGATCAATGCCATAATGGAACCCACTGCTTCGCCAGCCAAAACCCGATGTGAGGGTGCCTGCGGCCGGCAGAATGAACTGGCCCGTGCCGTATTGCGGAACGGTCTTGGTCCCCCGTGCCACGATGTGCGTTACCGGGTCAGACATTCTCTCCTCGGAGAGAATGTCCCGGTCGATTTCCTGGCCCTTTTCGAGTAGGATTCGAACGGTAACTCGAATCTCACCCGGCCTGCCCGCCTGAAGCACCCTGCGCTCCCAGGGCCAGAGGGAATCATCGGTCCGGGTCTCTACCCGGTTCGGCACATGCCGAATGTACCATCTTTCCTCTTCGCTACGCAAAGTAATGTAGGGATCGGCAACGACGAGCTGCAGCTCATCGCCAGGAAATATGCGCGAAACATCGGCCCCTGGATTGGCTCGTTCCAATTCCCCCATGCTGAGTCCCGCCGTCTGGGCAATGGCCCAGGCCGTCTCACCCTGCACAACCTCGTGTAGAATGGTTCGGTCCGTTCCTCGAAGAAGGACCTGCTCAACCGTTTCCGGATCAACGATGGTGTCTGGATCAGCAGGAAGCGATACGAACTTGACCTCCTCGATAATCTCGACGGAGTGAACCGTCGTCCGTTCGTCAGAGGCGCGCAGGTCGAGGTGGTCGGCCACAATCTTATCGAGAATCTCCTGGGCATCCCGTTCGTTTGCCACCACGGCCACCTGTTCGCCACCAATCTCAATCCCTACGGCGTGGGTGACGATGTTCAGGCGTTCCTGCAACTCGCGCTGGAGAGTCTGAGGAGGGGTTGAACCCGGTGGCTCGGAGGAGGTCACGGCCACGACATGAATGTCCTCCTGGATCCTCACCTGGAAACCAGTCTCTGCCGCCCGGGCCAGAAGCATCTGATCGAGCAGATCATGGATCCACCCCGCATCGTGGGTATAGCCCACAAGGGTATCTTCCACGTAAATCTCATGATACTCCACGGGCTCGGTATCGATCTCAGGGCGAGTTTGAGTGGTCCCAGCCAGAACCGTCAATCCCAGGGACATGAGCGTCACCACCAAGACAAATAGCAGTGCACGAAGCCAGTAAGCCTTCACCCGATCACCCTCCAGGCACTCATAGATTCACGCTGTCATGGCAAAAAATTCAGGGGATTCTGGGGTTGACCATGTACGCGCACTTCCACGTGCACATGCGGACCCGTACTCCGCCCAGTGCTTCCCACAAACCCCAGGGTCTGCCCGCGGTCAACCCATGCACCTGCACCCACAGCGAATCTCGACAGGTGAGCGTACCATGTGGTCTTACCATCGCGGTGATCCACGATCACCAGGTTTCCGTAAGAGCCCCTCCATCCGGCAAAGACAACCCTGCCCCCTCTGCTAGCAGCAATTGGCGTGCCCGTGGGGGCGGCAATGTCAATGCCGCTATGGAAGCTGCCCCACCGGGGTCCAAAGTATGACGTGATCCGACCGCTGACGGGCCAGAGAAACAACTCTCCCCTGGCAGCCAGTACGGCCTCCCGGGCCGGGCGGGCATAGGGAAGGATGATCTCTTTGCCCACGGTAAGGTCGTCGCCGGGGCGAATGGAGTTGACCGCCAAGATATCCTCACTATTTATTCCATATGCGTCTGCGATGTCATCGATCTCATCACCGGGGTCCATCCGGTACAGGAGACCGGGTATACTGAGCACTCGAAGGAGTTGGCCGGGCTGCAGCCTGTTCCAGTTCGACATCTCGTTGATGATCGCCAGGCTGTCCGGATCTGTGCCGAAAGCGCTCGCTATATCCCAAATCGTATCTCCCGCTCCAACCTCATACTCCACAATTTGAGCCTGCAGGGGAGGCACCAGCGGTTCTCTTACGTTGACAGGCGGAGGTGGAATGAAAATGGGAGGGGTTCTCAAGGATGCAGCGGCAGCTGGGGCCGCCAGAGCCCACACCAGGGCAAGGGCCAGACATAACACAACCCCCACGGCTAAGGCCTTCCTGATGAGTCTCACCGTAGACTCATGGTACCGATTAGATCGCTCACTACATTTGCCGCAAACCATTCCCACTCCTTCTGTATCGGACCGATAGAGTAAACAGAGACCACTTAGACCAAGCGTTTACTCTTTACATAATGAATGATGTTACTATATCAAAGCTGCTAATCCCGGGAAAGCTCCGAGCCCTCAGGTGAGCATGTGGCGGTTATCTGCACGGTACCTCCTCGCTCAGAGCGCAGGACCACCGTCACCTCCGGCTCACCCTTGAACAGAACGGTCCACTTCAATCGGGCAGCGCTTTTGCTCTGTTCACTGTAGCGCTGGTAAACAGGCTTCTGGGCCCGCCCATATCCTTCGAGAAAGCCGATCTGTGTAATTCGTTCCCCCGTGAGAAGTGTGGCCCCATCCGGCAAAATCAGCTCGACAATATCATCCCTTACAGCGCCCTGTTTCTCCGCCTGTTTGCTGATGCGTGTATCGAGGTAACCGTGATTACTCACCAGGGCGGAGAGCACGTAGCCGCCTCCCATGGGGGAAAGGATAACCTCATCAATGTGCACCTCGGGGAGGCCCAGGGCAAAGACCAGGGGAAACTGGATATTCTTGTGACACTCGGCGGCAAGAAGATGCCGGGGCGGATTCTGACGACACTCCTTCGTCAC
>SKXF01000432.1 GCA_007128555.1 Clostridia bacterium
GAAGGTGATTGCGGTCGGAGGTTACGCCACCAACGAGGCACTGGAGAGGGCCCTTGAAGTCGGGGTCAACGGGGTGATCTGTGCAACGGCAAGCTACCTGAACCTGGTCAACTCCCTGGGAGTCAAATTGGGGGTGGGGATCACCGGCCAGGAGGACATCAGCATGACCGTCATCCTGATGGAGGGCTTCGGGGAGCTTACCATGCGCCGCCACGCCTTCGACGCGCTGAGGCAGCTTGACGGTATGGGTGTTTCGATCAATGGGCGCACCCAGATTCGGGCGGGTGCCATCAGGCCCGAGATCGTGTGCCCCTTTGCGGGTTATGACGGTCCCGTTCATGAGGCTGACGAAGTCGTCGAGGACATCGTCGTCGGACAGCACGTCAGGATTGTCAGCGATCCCTATTTCGGGATCCTGGGAGAAGTTGTCGACATGCCGAACCGGCCCCAGGAGATTGAGACGGGAGCCAGGGTCCCGGTGGCAAGGATTCGCATTGACGGTGAAGACCGAGAAGTGGTGAGCATTCCTCGCAAGAACGTGGAGATCTTTTGAGTTCACTCGAATGTCATTGTGAGGGAGGGAGTCTGATATGCTGTTGGACGAGTTGTCCGACGATCGCCGGGATGAGATGATCGAGGGTGTGAGCCAGAGAATGCAGAAGTGGGGTATGATAACCCCGGCCATGCTATTTACTGACATCTTTCGTCCGCTGTCCTTTATAACCAGCCAGGCCATACACTTCTTCGCCCCGATTGGCGACACGTTGACGGGGCATCCGTACATGTCCGAGGCAGGCTTTCTCCTGCAGGATCGCGACAATCTTGATCGGTTCCTCGACCGGATGGAAGAGATGTCCCGCGAGGAATTCGAAGATGATGATCCGGATGATCCTGGCAATGGTGGCGACGACACCCCCCCGGAAGATGGCGACGATCCCCCGAAGGACGATGATGATGATGATGACGACGATGGGTGCAGCCGCTGAGCCTGCACTTGTGTTGTGCTCGGCATGCATGCGGGAGGAGGAGAGGCTATTTGACAGATAACAAGCGGGATGTCTCCCTGGAGGATGTTCGCACCATCGTGGCGACCGATTGTGGCAGCACCACCACCAAGGCAATTCTCATCGAGAAACAGGGTGACGAGTACCGGCTGGTGGTTCGCGGTGAGGCCCCGACGACGGTGGAGGCTCCCTTCGAGGATGTGACCATGGGGGTCAGAAACGCCGTCAGCGAGGTGGAGGAACTCAGCGGCCGGACCTTTCTTGCCGAAGATGGCATTGTTACGGTCAGGGAGTCCGACGATCGGGGTGCGGATCTATACCTTTCCACCAGCAGCGCCGGTGGGGGACTGCAGATGATGGTCGCCGGCGTGGTCAAGACCATGACGGCCGAGAGTGCCGAAAGGGCAGCCCTGGGAGCGGGCGCCATCGTCATGGATGCTATCGCAGTCGACGACGGTCGTCTGCCTCACGAGAAGATCCATCGGATCAGGGAACTCCGTCCCGACATGATTCTCCTTTCGGGAGGGATTGATGGAGGGACCATATCCCACGTGGTCCAGATCGCTGAGCTGATCGCCACGGCTGATCCGAAGCCGCGCCTGGGAATCGGATTTCAGCTCCCCGTGATCTATGCTGGGAACAAGGGTGCCCGGAGTCACATTGGCGATATCCTGGAAGAGCAAGTCGATCTCAGGATGGTGGATAACCTTCGACCGACCCTCGAGGAGGAGGTCCTCGGACCGGCGCGGGAGGAGATTCACAACCTGTTCATGGAACATGTCATGGCCCAGGCCCCGGGATACGACAAGCTTATGAAATGGACTGATGTTCCTATTATGCCAACACCGGGCGCCGTGGGAACCGGGATTGAGAACGTGGCCCGGCAACGCGAGATCGATATCATCGGCGTGGACATCGGTGGGGCGACCACTGACGTGTTCAGTGTCTTTGGGGAGCAGTTCAACCGCACGGTCTCCGCCAACCTCGGTATGAGCTACAGCATATGTAACGTCCTGCTGGAGGCGGGGCTGGACCGTATCGTGCGCTGGCTGCCTCTGCAGATCGACGAGGCGGATCTCCGCAACCGAATACGCAACAAGATGATCCGGCCCACCACCATACCGCAAACCCTCGAGGAGTTGATCATTGAACAGGCCCTGGCTCGAGAGGCCCTGCGCCTGGCCTTTGAGCATCACAAGACGCTGGCCACTTCGTTGAAGGGAGCCAAGGCGACCGACCTGGACATAGGGAGCATGTTTGATGTTGCTTCGGATACGCTTGTGGACATGATGACCGTGGCCATGATCCTCGGCAGCGGTGGCGCCCTGTCCCATGCGCCCCGGAGGGTTCAGGCGGCCATGATGATGCTCGACGCTTTTCAGCCCCACGGGGTGACGGAACTGGCAGTGGATAGCATTTTCATGATGCCCCAGCTCGGGGTGCTGTCCACGGTTCATCCGGAGGCGGCCGCGCAGGTTTTTGATCGTGACTGCCTGGTAAGGCTCGGAACCGCGGTGGCGCCGGTGCAGCGAAGTGGTGCCCGAGCAAAGAACATGGGCGAGTCGACGCCGTTGACGCTGGAAATGCAGATGCCGGACGGCCGGCAGATCACGGAGCGCCTGGCTTTTGGCGAGATGAAACGGATTCCGCTGGAAGAGGGCGAAGTGGCCCGGGCTGTCCTGACCCCCAGCCGGCGTTGGGACGTGGGGGCTGGAATGGGTCAGAAGGTGGAAGCTGAACTCGAGGGAGGCGTCGCTGGCGTGATCCTGGACGGCCGTGGGCGTCCCCTGTACTTGTCCGAGGACGGCCAGGAGCGACGAGATCAGCTCCTGGGCTGGATCGAGGCCCTCGATGTTTATCCCGCCGAGGCCCTATCGAAGTATGTACGAAGAGGGGAGGCG
Source organism: Clostridia bacterium (assembly GCA_007128555.1). The sequence continues at coordinate 2,906 of SKXF01000432.1, forward strand.
TAGTCATGGCCCACGCATATACGCCAGGCCTGAAGGTGAGCCGGACGGAACGGGTGACAAAGATA
>SKXF01000206.1 GCA_007128555.1 Clostridia bacterium
GGCATCCCATTCTGCCCATGCGGAACCTGATGGTGGGGGCAGTGGTCAAATTCGTTCTGACCTGGGTCCTTGTCGGGATCCCCGTTCTCGGTGCTTCCGGGGCGGGGCTGGCGACGGTTGCAGGGTTCTTGCTGGCAGCGTCTTTGAACCTGCTTTCCCTGATGAACCGTATCGGCCGTTTCAGTGTGACCGCTCTCCTGTGGCGGGCTACCGTGGCATCTGCGGTAATGGGCGCAGGGGTGCGATTCACCTCCAATGCCCTGACCGTCCAGGTGGGACTTCCCCTTGCCGTAGCGGGCTCCGTGACGGTGGGCGTCGTGCTGTATGGCGTCTTGATCCTGCTTCTGGGCGGCATTCGAAGCTCTGATCTACAGATGATCCCCAGGGTCGGTTCGCGCCTCGCAGATTTCTTGCGTGCCCTGAGGCTCCTGCGTGACTGAGGAAGAGGCGGTGAATGTGATGGACAATAGCCTGGTGATTCTTGGATTGACGGCCCTGGATCCTGCCTACCTGCATTCCCGAGAAAAAGAGATTCTGCAGGGTGCCAGCCACGTGTTGGTGCCTTCGGCTGTTACGGCGGATGCCGTGGCTGCCTGCGGCCTTGATGTTCCCATCACGATTGTTGGCAGTGACAATCTGGACTGGTCGCGGGGTGGGCGGTTGGTGTACTGCTCACCGGGTGCCCCGATTCCCACGGACGCTGCAGCTGCTGTCCTGCAGCAGTGGGCAGCGGCAGAGGGAGCTGAGATCGAGGTCATCCAGGGGATGCCCATTGGTTCGGGTCTCGGTCGACAGCTCCCGGAGGGCATGAACACTTTTGCCCCGGTGATCGGCCCCAACCTCATCAGTGAAAGGGTCTGCTGTGCCGATGACCTGTGGGTCGAGTCCATCTGGTCTGCTGAGGACCTGGCCCGGACCGTCTCGTCACTTTGCATGCAATATCCCGCATCGCACCGACTCATGCTGCTAAATCCGGGTGCGGTGTCCGCCAGGTGGCTGGGGTCAACGGCGGTGCCCACTTGTGCTGTTCGGACCCTCACTCTTGAGAACCTGGAAGCCGAGTTTTTCCCTGGCGCGATGACCCTTCTCTATGTTCCCCGGTTACCCCTCGAGAGCCGTGTCCGCCGGCAGCTTGTTGAGGCGGGACAGGCCTTCGCTGGATTGATGGGAGTTGTGCACCGATTGCGAGCGCCGGGCGGATGTCCCTGGGACCAGGAGCAAACCCATGCTAGCCTCAGGCCATTCTTGCTGGAGGAGTGCCACGAGTTGATGGAAGCTCTCACTGCTGAGAGGCCAGATCAGATTCGTGACGAGCTGGGAGACGTGCTTCTGCAGGTCTTGCTGCATTCCCTGATTGGCCGGGAATCCGGAGAGTTCACGATTGGGGATGTTATGGCGGGCCTCTCCCAGAAGATGATCCAGCGGCATCCCCATGTCTTCGCCGGCACGCGGGCGGATACGGCTGCGGATGTGGAGGCAAGCTGGGAAAGGATTAAGAAAAGACAGCGCGAAAACGATGAGGAGAAGCAGACCTCAGTGCTAGACAGCATTCCTGCGGCCCTACCCGCCCTCCTGCAGGCCGAAAAGGTGCAGAGTGTGGTATCACGGGTGGGATTCGACTGGGATGACGTAGAGGGCCCTGTGGCCAAGATCCGCGAGGAAGTCGAGGAGTTTGTCGCCTCAGATGGTCTGTCCGAGAGGGGACGTGAGTTGGGGGATCTTCTTTTCTCCCTGGTCAATCTTTCTCGGTTCCTCTCTTTATCCGCGGAGACGGAGCTCCTGGGGACCATCACTCGATTCCGACGTCGCTTCGAGGCGATCGAGGAAGGAGCTGGGAGACAGGGCCTCGAACTTAAGGATATGAGCCTGAGGCAGATGGACCGCATCTGGGAACAGCATAAGGCCGGTGAATGAAGGAGAGGGGCCGGATGGTGTAGAATGGAGTAGTATGGCAGAAGGTTTTCGATGCTGATGATTCGATGAAACCAATACTCAGGGGGTGCTAACGTGTACAAGTCGGACTTGGTGGAGGCAATCGTAGAGAAATCGGGCCTGACGAAGAAGGATGCTGACAAAGCTCTTCAGGCGACCATGGAGTCCATCTCCGAGGCGTTGTGCCGAAATGAGAAGGTGTCATTAATTGGTTTTGGGACCTTTGAAACTCGCTTTCGTAAGGAGCGCGAGGGGCGCAATCCTGCGACTCGCGAGCCCATGACGATCCCTGCCAGTTATGTTCCGGCCTTCAGAGCCAGCAAGACACTCAAAGATACGGTGAAGGAGAATCTTGCTGAGGAGTGAGTGGCACGTTCAGTTGGACAACCTATCTCGAGTGAAAAGGAATCAGGGTTCACCTGGTTCCTTTTCTTGGGGGGATCCATTGTGGCAGATATGCGGTTGGATAAATTCCTCAAGGTGTCTCGCATCATCAAGCGCAGGACGGTCGCAAAGGATGCCTGTGCCGGTGGTAGGGTCCGAGTTAACGGCACCTCTGCCAAGGCCGGGAGGCAGGTTTCGCCGGGCGACCGCATAGAGATCGCCTTTGGAAACCGGATTCTGGAGGTGGAGGTGTTGGAGGTGCGGTCCCATGTGGCTGCGCGGCAGGCGGGTGAGCTCTATCGCGTGGTCCGGGAGGAGTTCTCGGAGCAAGAGGGACGATGAACATTGGATTAACCCCTCGCCGTTAGGTTCACAATAGTTGCGAGGGAGTGATGAACATGAGAGCATCTTCAGTGATTCTGTCAGCACTGTTGGTTCTGACTGCTGTCCTGACCCCATCCTGCCAGTTGTTTCAGCGCGCTGAGGAGCTGGGAGAAGAACCGGAAGTCACACTCTACCTCACGGAGCAGCAGGAGACCGTGACCCTGAAGTTCGAAGAGTATCTGTATGGGGTGGTCGCTGCGGAGATGAGTCCGGGATGGCCCCTGGAGGCCCTCGCAGCGCAGGCGATCCTTGCCCGCACCTTTGCCTGGCGGAAGCTGCAGGAAGGTGGCGAGCAAGATAACTACGGCACCGATGTCTCTGATGATATCAGATCTTTCCAGGCTTACAACGCAGACGAGGTAAACGATCGCGTGGTCGAGGCAGTGGAGACAACCCGGGGGCAGATTGTCACCTACCAGGGTGAACCTGCACTGACATGGTTTCACGCTGCCTCAGGAGGAATCACCTGTGACCCCGAGGAGGGGTTGGAGTATCCCGATGAAAAGCCTTACATTCCCAGTGTAGCCGAGCCCGAGGGCGCCGAGTTGAGACCCTGGAGAGCGAGTTTCAGCCAGAGTGAGATCATCACGGCATTGGACGAACTGGGATACAGCTTTGATCGGATCGAGGAGTTCATCGTCGGGGCCAGGGGACCATCCGGTCGGGCCATCCGTTTCAGTATCAATGGAACCGCTGTGCCAGCGGCATCCTTCCGCGTGACGCTCGATTCACGAGCTCTGAAGTCCACCCTGATCAAGTCAATCGTTGTGGGTGAGGATGGTTCGGTCGCCTTTGGCGGCAGGGGCTTTGGACACGGTGTTGGAATGTCCCAGGAGGGTGCACGGGTGCTGGGGGAAAGGGGTAGATCGTCCACCGAGATCATCAACTACTATTATCGAGATGTGAGTATAGAGCGCGTCTGGGAGTAGTCATATATCGGGCCCCAATTTTCATAGCATGTACTAGCGGCGGTGCGGCTCGCCAGCCCCCGCGGGGAGGGGTACTATGGATAATCGGGGTCATCTGGACAATGATCAGCGCAACCATCACATCGTGATAAAGGATCGTGAAAGTGTTACTGCGACCGGGATCGTCGAGGTCGAAAGCTTTGATGATCGGGAGATCGTTCTGCTGACCGACCTGGGGACCATGGTGTTGCGAGGTGAGGATTTGCATATCGAGCAAATCAATCTCGACTCTGGTGACTTCAGCTGCAGGGGATTGATAACCGGCGTTCAGTATTCAGCAGGCACAGCTTCCTCTGGCCGCAGCAGGGAGGGTCTGTTGAAGCGGCTGTTTCACTGACGAACCTTATGGTGCTCCCCCTCATATCATGTATGAATCCTGTGAGAAGAGGGGGCCCGTTGCCGTGGGATTCGAGTCGGGCTTTTTCGTGGTTGCCGTAATGGTGGCTGTGGGGATGGTCTGTGGGTTTTTCTATGATCTTCTGCGAGCGTTGCAGAAGCCCCTGCATCCACGGGGAACGGTTGCTTTCCTGGGTGATCTGCTATTTTGGCTCCTGGCGGCCTGCGTGGTCAGTGCAACCGTCCTGCTAGTGGCTGGCGGAGAACTGAGGCTGATCTTTGTCATGGCGGCTGTCCTGGGCGCTTTTATGTATTTTGCTGGGTTGAGCCCCTGGCTGTTGCCTCCCATGTGCGCCGTGGTAATGGGGCTGCACCGGGTATTTGTCGGGGCGATTGGGCGAGTGCAGTATGTCCTCGGATTGCCGGTGCGAGGCGTTGAGGCTGTGTTCAAGATGATGGCAGGAATCGTCGAGCCGGTCGCCGATCGATTGTCTCTTGCGGGGTTGTTCAACGGTACAGGAAAGAGCGAGTGATCACGAGAAAAACGGCAGCAAGGACAGAATTCCCTCGGCGATTCCCAGGGATAGGAGACCTGCTGCAATAATACCTCCTGCCAGGGCCATCGACGCCCTTACAGGGTCCATGCGAAGCAGAGCTGCGCATAGTGCTGCTGTCCATGGACCTGTGCCTGGAAGGGGCACGGCTATGAGCAGGAAGATCCCCAGATAGCCGTATTGCTCAATTTTTCCTCGATGCCTCTGGGTCAGGCTGAACAGGCGTTCCCTGGTCCGGGGAAGGTATCTTTGACTCCACACCAGAAATCGGCGCAGGAATCCGTAAGAGGGAACGACGGTGGCTATACTCGAGGAAGTGCCAACAGCCAGCGCCCAAGCAGGCCGGAAGTCGTTGACGACTGCCACGGTCACACCGATCCGCACGTCCCACACCGAGTACAGGATGACCTCAACCAGATGATCCAAGAGTAGATGCATTGCCACCTCGCTCCTATCTAGCCTACCCCACCGATTATACAACATGGGCGGCTTAGCTGACAGGCTAGCGTTGTCAGGGGGCTGGCGGTCACTCGGAAGGTCGGGGGACGTACCACTCGGTGCCTACTTGCCAGGTTGGATGTCACCACATTCGAGGATCACAACCATCATGTCCTCGAGTAGGGCATTGAACCGGTCTTTTTGTTCCCTGGAAAGGGTCGGTATGATCAGCAGGGACCTGCCTTCTGAATCCTTGAGAATCTGGGTCATCTCATGGTTCAGGGAGGTCAGTTGCTCTGACGCTCGCTGGACGTTCATTTCGAGGTCAGCAGGTGGGCCTTCTTCCATGGCATCTTGAAACTGGCCCAGGGTGAGCCACAATCTGCCGAAGCTCCCACCGGGCATGTCGCGGAGAGCAGGCGTGCCGGTGAGGGCGCTCAGTCGATCGTCGTGATGTCCCAGGATCATCTCGAGGTAGCGGATTTCCACCCGGATCTCGGCTATCGCGGGGGCCAGGTCTTCGGGGTCTGCGTGAAGAAGAGCGATCTCCAGCTTATACATCTTTGCACAGAAGAACTCCAGCCATCGATGAAGTTGGGTGGCGTGGTATTGTGCCTTGGCAACTCGAAGGTGAAGACCGAACAACAATATGAGCAGTATTAGGGCGATGATTGCAAGCGAAAGCTGTTTGCTACTCAAAGCCTGTCGTCCTCTCTTCCTCGTGTCATTACAACGGCGGGGAGCCCCGGGAACTCAGGGGCTCATGCCTGCAATCCGTGCAGCCGTTGCCCGTGGGCTGACTTCATTGTGTCGATGTTTCCAGGCGGCGGAGCTGATCAATAACCCATCGGACGCCGCTAGGATCATCGGCGAGTTGTGCGGCATCCAGGGCGGCGGCCAGGATGCTCAGATCCAGGCTGCCAGATCCCTCGCAAAAGGCCTCCCGAGCACACGTGAAAGACTCGCCATATTGTTCCCTGCGTTTCAGAACCTCTGATTTGAGAAGCAGGAAGAGCGTCCTCTGGTCATCGGATGCCCGTTCGAGGATCTCCGCGGTGATACTCTGTTCCCACTGCTCGATCTCCTCGGGGACGTCATCGCTGGCAGCCAGGTGACATCGGGCGATCTCGTTCAGGGTGGCCACCGAGTTGGCGCCGGCGCCGTCTGCCAGGTCCAGGGCTGCCATAAGATGGGGCAAAGCCAGTTCTGGTCTCCCCTGCTGCCTGATGACGGTGCCGAGTTCCGTAAGCAGGCCTGTGAGATCTCTTTGGCGCCCCGCCTCCTGTGCCCTGCTGACTGCCCTCAGAAGGTACTCTTCGGCCGTTTCCAGCTCACCTGTTTCCGAGGCACACCCGGCGATCCTTCGCAGTACCTGTATATGATCCCGGGCTTCGCTATTCGGTGTCATCAGGGCCATGCAGTGTTCGTATATGGACCGCGCAGTCGGGTACTGTCGGATCTCCCTGAGGCTATCACCGTAGTTCTGCAGGAGCTCCAGGGCAAAACCTGGGTGGCTGCCATGTTCCGGCGCAATCTTCTCCCACGCAATGAAGAACCATTGGCTGGCTCGCTGGAGTTCGTTGCGTTTTCGTTCCACCAGGCCCATGGAATGATAGATATTAGCAATCAGGAGGGGATTGCCTCCCCTTTCCCGTATCCTGCTCACCTGTGCGTATAGATCCAGGGATCTATCAAGGTTATTCCTTCCGAACTCCATGTATGCTTCAGTTTCCAGGCGATCAACCCGGTACTGTCCACCGTCTTCCTCATCCTTGTCCTTGGCCTGTTGGAGGATGTCGTGGGCCAGGTCAAACTTTCTCTCCCGGCAAAGGGATCTGGCGAGTCGGATCATCTCAGGCACCGGAATTCCGTTTTCCATCACTTCCGGAACCAGCATTTCCAGCGATACCCGCAGCTTGTCTGCCACATGTGTCAGCATTCTGATTGAGGGGCGCTTCACTCCCTGCTCAACGGCTGCGAGGTGGCTGATCGAGTACCTCGGTGCCACAACCTCCTCTCGAGAAAGGTCTCGAGCTACGCGGATGTTCTTTAGCACACGTCCCAGTGACATTTAGTGTGATTCCTCCTCCTCGTGTTTTTAAGGGCACTCTTTCTTGAGGCGCTTAGAAAATATTTGGATAGTGGCACCCTGATTTCCTGCATTCGCTCCAGAAGTTTTTCGTTTGTCCGCAAGCTGTGCCAGAATTGAAAGTTCACTTGCGACAAATTCGTTTTTGCGGGAAGGATAACCCTGGCCCCTTGTTGAATAGGACAATTGTGCTTATGTAGATTATTTGTCCACACACTGTCCATAACTTGTGGATAACTGGTGAATCGGGAGATACCAATGCGGATGGAAATCAGGGGCCTGGAAAGACTCAGCTTCCGGCAACGGCAGGTTGTTGCGCTTAAGGAAACGGGAAACACAAATGAAGAGGTGGCCAAGAGGCTCAGCGTCAGCCCGAGTACGGTGGCCACCCTCTTCAACCGTGCCCGTCGGAAGGGTTACGAAGTGGTTCTCGTGATTGAGGGGGATCCCCTGGATGTCTTCGGTGACGAGGGAGATGAAGAGGCGTTTGATGTTGAGGGGGAGGAGTAGACCATGAACCTGCGATCCCACGGTAAGGTTCGAGGCTGGCTGTCCCGGGGGATCGGCCTTGTGCTGATCGCGTTGTCGCTGGCACTGTTCGTGATGATGGCCCATGCGATTCTACTACGCTACCATGAGGTGGTTGGTCTCAATGAACAGATTGCAGAGATAAACGACCAACTGGCCTACGAACGAAAGCGACAGTCCGAGCTGACACAGAAGATCGATCTTCTGTCCACGCCTGAATACATAGAGTTGTTGGCTCGCGAACAGCTGGGACTGATTCGTGCTGATGACATTCCCTACGGTTGGGGTACGGTCGAAAGGGAGCCCTAGGCCATACGTTTCTGGAGTATGATCGGGTGCTTCTCATTCCGGAATGCGTTCCTGCCTACGACGTAGCCTGTCCCTATCTCTCCGTGACAAACCCTCTAGACTCGTTAGTCCGTGGTGCCGGTGTCTGAGCCCGCACGATCCCCTTTTATTGACAGGGGCGAAGGGGTATACTTGCTGGGAATCATGCCGACACTGGAAAGATGCATCGGTCTCGAGATTGCTGGGATGTCGTGCGTTGTGAGGGGAGCATATCGTTGGCGCTGAATCCTAAGGGGAGGCCAGCTATACTTGTGAATCCTGCACAGGTGCTGGTTCTTGGTTTTCTTGCCGTGATCGTCGTCGGTACGCTGCTTTTGCTTCTGCCTGCCGCAACCAGGGAAGGTCAGGATACGGAGTTTCTGACGGCCCTGTTCACAGCCACCTCTGCGGTGTGCGTGACCGGACTTATCGTGGTGGATACCGGTACTCATTGGACGACCCTTGGCCACGTGGTCATCCTCTTCCTGATACAGGTTGGCGGTCTTGGCATAATGACCATGTCGACCATGGCTGCAATGGTGATCGGTCGAAAGGTGAGCCTCCGTGAGCGCCTGGTCATCCGGGAGGCTATGGGCCATGTCACGTTGGAGGGCATGGTCAGATTGGTCCGCCTTATATTGGTTGTCGCTGTGATCTTCGAGGGTATTGGGGCAATCATACTCACCCTTCACTGGTCCCGTGACTATCCGCTGGCACGGGCTGCCTTCCTGGGGGTTTTCCATTCCGTATCTGCCTTTAACAATGCCGGTTTCGACCTCTTCTCTGTCAGTCTTATGGGTTACGTCAATGATCCCGTGACCAACGTAACGGTCATGGTCCTCATCGTATCTGGAGGCCTGGGGTTCGTGGTAATGGCTGAGATCTTTCGCCGACTACGGACGGGCCGGAGTTACCGCTTCTCCCTTCACTCCAAGATCGTCCTGACGGCAAGTGTATTGTTGTGGATTGGGGGAGCCGTATTTTTGCTCTTAGCAGAGGCAAGTAACCCCGATACCATGGGACAGCTGAGTTGGATGGGCAGGACTCTTTCCTCGGTTTTCACGTCCGTGACGCCTAGAACTGCCGGCTTCAACACGCTTCCCACGGGCAGTCTCCGCCTGGCTTCCCTACTTATGATCATTGGCCTTATGTTTGTTGGAGGTTCGCCAGGTTCTACAGCCGGCGGGGTCAAGACCACCACCGTGTTCATTTTGCTGGCCTCTGTGTTCAATACGATCCGGAAACGAGTCGATGTAGAACTCTACGGACGGCGTCTGGATCCGAAATTGGTAATGAACGCTCTGGCGATCGTGGTCCTGGGGAGCTTCCTGGTGTTTGTGGTCACCCTGGTGCTGTTGCTGTCGTTAGAGGGCGCAGAGTTCATCGACTGTCTGTTTGAAACAGTATCCGCCTTTGGAACCGTAGGGCTCTCCACTGGGATCACGTCCCGCCTGAACAGCCTGGGGCGGGTGGCTATCATTGCCACGATGTTTATCGGCCGACTGGGCCCGCTGACGCTCATGATGGCCATGCGATTGACGGATCAACCGGATCCCCGGTACCGTCATCCAAGAGAGGATATCATGATAGGATAGGTTCGCAGGAAAAGCAGCAAGGAGGTATGGTGTGGGATGTCAGATGATAAGGAGTTCGTGGTAATAGGTCTCGGTCGTTTTGGCTCCAATGTGGCTGGTTCACTGCATAACATGGGTTATGGTGTCCTGGGCATAGATTCTGACGAGACGAAAGTGCAAAGGAACGTTGACCACTGCACCCACGTGGTAGAGGCGGATGCGACAGATCAGCACATCCTGCGTTCCCTGGGCGTCGGTGATTTTGACGTGGGTATTGTGAGTATTGGGAATAACCTCGAGGCAAGTGTTTTGGTGACGCTCCTACTGAAGGAACTGGGCGTACCCGAGGTGATTTCCAAGGCATCCTCAGATGTTCACGGGAAACTCCTTCGTCGCGTGGGAGCGGATCGGATTGTGTTTCCAGAGCGTGATATGGGATTGCGCCTGGCAAATCGGCTTGCCCTTGACAACGTCGTCGACTATCTTGAGATCACCCCCGATGTCAGTATCGTGGAGATCACCACGCCTCCGGCCATGCAAGGGAAAACCTTGCGGCAGCTGGATCTGCGAGCCCGATTTGATATCAATGTCCTGGCTATACGGAGTTCGGGGGAGCAGGTAGTGGTTTCTCCGAGTCCAGATGTCCCCATTGCTGAGGGGGACATCTTGGTCGCTCTTGGTACTAATGACGCGATGCGCAAGTGGCAGCGTTTTCAGAACAAGTAGTGTTCCATGGTATCGTGCTTGTGGTGAGTCACGATCTCTGCTTGGAACGCATCCCTATCTACTAAACGTGAGTCGTGTGTGTTCTTTGGGCATCCCACAAGGTCTGGAAGGATTCATTCGTTGACACTCTTCATCCTGCAGTCATATAATATTGGTGCTGTTCATACGGGTTTCAGTGCCCGATTATCCTTTATTCAGGAGGCATATCCGCGGTATGGGTGAGTCTATTGAGATTGGAAGCGTTGTGGAAGGCAAAGTGACTGGCATCACAAATTTCGGAGCGTTTGTTGAACTACCGAACGGGAAGACTGGATTGGTACACATCTCAGAAATCGCTGATGCTTATGTTCAGGATGTCAGTGAATACGTCGGAAACAACGATCAGATCAAAGTTAAGGTGCTATCGATCAGTGATAACGGAGAGAAGATCGGGTTATCACTAAGGCAGGCTAACCCAGGTCCGCCAGAGTTCTCTGGGCCTCAAGGTGGCGGGGGCGGAGGCGGTGGCGGTGGCGGAAGCCGTGGAGGTCGTGGAGGTCGTGGCAGAGGAGATGGCGGTGGCCACAGCCATCGAGGATCCTTTGAGGATAAGATGCAGAAGTTCATGAAGGAGAGCGACGAAAAGATCAATGAGTTTCGTCGCAATCGGAACAATCGCCGTGGGGGTCGTGAGGTTAAGCGGTAGCATACCTGTTCTTGAGGCCGGGGGATAAGGCCGGGGTGTCGGAATCTGGTAGACGATGCGGACTTAAAATCCGCTGGGCATTCCTGCCCGTGAGGGTTCGAATCCCTCCCCCGGCACATGGTATTCTCGGGGCTCGGTTGAACATGGGACGCTAAGTCGATATAATCATGAGGCACTAGGCGGTGTAGCTCAGCGGTCCAGAGCACACGGCTCATACCCGTGGAGTCGCTGGTTCAAATCCAGCCACCGCTACCATAC
>SKXF01000312.1 GCA_007128555.1 Clostridia bacterium
AACTGGGGTAGCGACACAGCAGAGGTGTTCTAGAGGGAGATATCATCGATCTTATGCGTAAGCGCTTGGAGTTGAACAAGAAAGATCCTCGAGCAACCGAGGCGTTCACGAGCTACAGCCCAGTGGCGGAAACGTCAAGGCCGGGTGTGAAGGGAACGGCGATCGGCATTGCCGGTGGCCATGGCGGCATTCTGCTATGACGGCCGCCATGCCCTCCTCGTTCTAACTTCTCGCAGACAATGGGTGCCTGGTGGGATGGGAGCCAGCGATGCGAAGCGCTCAGAGCGATCGGCTACCCAAGCAGGGCCAGTGGGCCACTTCCCCTATTTCGCTCTCTGTTCGGGGCCGGGCAGAGTTCCTTCACGAGGCCAGCATCCCGCGCAATCTCGCTAGTTCAACCTCACCAGCAATGAAACCAAAAGCCGGCCACCACGGACCCCGGGTCACCGCCTCAAAACATTCTGAGGCCCTGTCCAGGTCTCCTTCAAACAGGTACTTGCAGCCCAGGCCAAACCCAAGGGTACCTGCTTGCAAAGGTCCTTCCTTTGCCAGTTCCAGGATTTCCGCCTCGTCGATGTCGCCCCGGAACAGGCACAATAGGTCGAGGTAGTTCGCATCTTCGGTGACCCCGTCAGGGGTGCCGACCTTCTCCAGCAGTGCCTCGGCCTCTTCCTGCTCATCCAACCGTCGGAGGGTCATGTAGAGCCAGTAGCTCATCGCCACCTTCAGTCCCGGATCCTCGCATTTCGGGAGGAAGCCCTCATAGACCTCCCTCGCGCCCTCCCAGTCGCCAAGAAGCCATCTTGCCAGGCCCAGGTGATAGCAGATATCGTAATCCTCGGGATCCAACTCGAAGGCCCGGGCCATGTCCCTCGCAGCCGGACCGAATCGACGGATCGATAGGTACCTGTGGCCCCGATGCCGGTACAGGCTCGCATGATCGCCAAAACGCTCCAGGGCGTCAGAGTACGCGGCGATCGCCTCATGATAGCGCCAGAGGTACGACAGCCGCCTGCCATACATGACATGGGCGTCCACCCCGTCGGGATCCTCGGCCAGTGCCGCCTCCGCCTCGGCAAGATCGCGTTGCAGATCCGCCAGTTCTTCTCCCGTGGCCGGCCTGGCGTAATGTGCCGTGCCAAGTAATGAGATCATCTCCGGACGTTCAGACATCCTATGCACCCCTCTCTGATACTGCCACCATCTCCTTGCATCACCATCGCACCTCGGCATATCTTCCGTCAAGCTCAACAGAATCGCTGCAGACGAAGATTACCGGCATATCCCCGGAGCAACCTCATTGAGGTTGACGCCCCTCTGTCCGAGGTACACCGCCCGTTTCGCTGACCAGCGGCTGCCAGGCGGCGACAACACCACAGACCAATGAGTATAGGACAATACCAGGCCCCTCCGCGTCAACGTTCAAGGGACTTCGTGTACTGGGCAGCGTGCAACAGTGTTCCGATCCCCATTCCAACGAGGTTGTTAATGGGCGTGTTGACGACGTCATAGTTCTCGTGAAGAAAACAGTCGTACTCGAGGAGCTGCTGGTGGACCTCAGCACGCAGATGTTCAATGGCGCCACTGGCGGTTGCCCTGTACTCTTCCTCAAGCATCCTGTACATGCCGCCCAGGCTGAACATCCTGTAGAGATCGTCGTGGGCCTCAATGCCGATCTTCTCCGCGACCGTGATTTTCCGTCCATAATGTTTAGGGTCTGGCTCAAAGGGGGGATTACTCACGTTCGTGTACTGAGCTATGAGAGGTTCAATGGTCTTGTAAACCATCTCCCGGTACGGGGTTTCTGTCTTCAGGTGGGGTTCTGCCTCCCGCCAGATCTTCAGCTCGAACTGATTGGCCCTGTCTGTGACCTCGTTGGCGTAGCTCAGAGCCTCTCCAAGGGTGGTGTCACTTGCCCTGTCATCGAGCATTCTTGGATCGTACCAGATGCAGCACTCCGGAACAACGATAAAGGCATTAGGGTTCAATACCTGCACGTACTCGTAGATCTCGCAGCCCTGTATGGCCTCGATATTCCTGTTGCCCGCCGCATGGTGACGCACCCAGTTTCGTGCTGACTGGAGATAGGCGGCATGCAGCACCCCTGGAGCCAGCATCGTGCCCGGTCGTTTCATGAGAAACACGTCAAAGCGCTTCGCTGTATTTTGCAGGTCTGCATACAGTTCGGGGCAGGGATGGGGTACCATGAAACCAACGCCACCCCATTTCATCATGTGCAGGCTGCTCAAAAAGCTCATCCTGACTCTGTCGATAAGGTTCATCATCGCCCGCGTCTCGGCAGTGGGGGAATCGATGTCCAGGGGCCCATACCTGAAGGGGAAACAGCCCTCTGGCGTGATACTCTGGGGTGTCCGATAATAGTTGAGGCTGAAGTTAAGGGGCGTCAACGGCCCCTTCTGAAAGCCCTCGTTGCGACGCGCTGCATCGGGGTCACTGCACTTGACCAGGTACCAGGTGTAGTCCATGGCCTCGGTGAGCTCAGGGTTCTCCGCCAGGGCTCTACTGAAATAGGTAAGGAGGTTTCCCCCGTAGGGCTCCTCGCTGTTGGGGAACCCATGGATGAAAGCATTGTACTTGCCGTCACCTATCTTCAAACAGTAGATGCTTTCGCCCTCTGTTGAGGATCCAAGATCCATAAGTTCCACCCGGTCTGGGAATTCGTCTGCAAGTCTGCGGGATTCGTCGTTCTGTTCATCGACGGTCAGAAAGCAATCCCACTCGGGGATGTTGTCAAGTATCGGTGAATAGTCAGGCATCATGGAAAATCCTCCCTGGGTGATGTCTTGTTCTCATGGGGTCAGAACTCTCGAACGAAAAGGTCAAAGTGCGCCGTGCGTCATAAACCGTCCTGAATCGGGCTGGGGTCCTGAAGATTCCTACACCATCCAGCCATGCACTCCCAGACCAGAGGGAGCCATGGAATAAC
>SKXF01000380.1 GCA_007128555.1 Clostridia bacterium
GTCGTCCTCATCCCCCTGGCGGCCTACGGGATCTCGCTGTTGGCCGTCTGGACCGCCCTGGGGGGAACTGCACTCTTCTCCCTGTTCTTACGTAGTGCCGGCAGCCAGGCCCTGGGGGCTCTTGGATCTGTGGGGCTTCTGACCGCAGTGGGGATGATCCTTGGATCCGCCTATGGCAATCGTTAGCTGCGGACGCATTTATACACCTGCCGCAGAATTCCAGCCGCATGCCCAGTTCGTGAACGTGTTCTGCTCGCGATCGCTCCCACGTGGTACGGCAGTTTCAGATCAGCGTCTTCCAGGCAGGTTGACTGCGATGCCCAGGAGATCCCTTGCTGGCGGATTTCGGCCTGCCTGCGATGTGCTCCCCGGTCGAAGCCGTCGCCCGTTGGTCCTCAACGGCCTTCTCCATTTTACACAAATGTATGAAGGAGAGGCCGGTCCGGGAGTACTCCATCGTTCACGATTGTAGTTTCCAGCGTGCCTTGCAATGGCTGATTCGCAGTTTGTCCCTATGTCACGGGACCTGTTACATTTTTGGTGCAGGCCGATTCTCTCGTTTCCGGTTCCATCTTCTGATTTCGAACGGCCTTCGAACCGGGCGTTCCGTTGGGGAACGTGGGCAGGACATCAAATCCACAGGTCGAAATATGTCGTTGGGCATATTCTGCTCGGCATGATGGAGGGAAGATCCCTGCCCGTCAGTCAGCTGTACTATCGTGGGGCTGATATTCCATACGGGCACAAGCCTGGCCCTCCTGAGAACAAGGCACGAGAAGTGTCCAAACCCAAATCAACTCTCGGACGTGTACCTTGGAATGCGGATCTTTGATGCTTGAACGCAGTTCTGGAGGTAGATTTCGTATCTCGTGGGAGGTCGTCTTCGTGACGTCTGAGCAACAGAGTCCCAGGGAACAGGATGGTCATGTAGGTTCTCCTTCGAACGGGAACACGTTCGGAGCCAGAGGAGACCAACGCTGCGGTGACAAACACCGGATGCTCATCGTCGTCTGTTGTATGGTCGCTGTTATTGTGCTGTCTGCCCTGGCCTACATGGCCCGCCCGGATTTTGAGCGGACGGTTCGCTTCAAGGATGGATCCGTGTACACAGGTCAGTTGAAGGACCATCTGCCTCATGGTCCGGGGACAATGGAATATGCTTCAGGCAACGTTTACGTGGGTGAGTGGCGAGAGGGTCTGCGTCATGGCCAGGGGACCTTCGAATGGTTGACGGGCGATCAATACGTGGGTGATTGGAAAGACGATATGGAGCATGGGCTGGGTACCCGCGAGTATGCTTCAGGTGACATTCACGTGGGCGAGTGGAAAGATCGTAAGCCTCACGGCCAGGGGACGATGGAGTATGCTTCGGGCAGCATGTACCGCGGCGAGTGGCGAGAGGGTCTGATTCATGGTAAGGGGACCTTTGCATGGTTGACGGGTGATCCCCATGTGGGTCCCTGGAAAGATGTGGGGTATCGACAGGGTACCTGTGAGTATGCTCCAGGTGACATTTACGTGGGCGAGTGGAAAGATGGTAGGCCTCACGGCCAGGGGACCATGGAGTATGCGTCAGGCAGCGTTTACGTGGGTGAGTGGCGAGAGGGTCTGCGTCACGGCCAGGGGACCTTTGAATGGCTTACGGACGATCGATACGTGGGTGCCTGGAGGGACGATATGGAGTATGGGCAGGGTGTCCGCGAGTATGCTTCAGGTGACATCTACGCGGGCGAGTGGAAGGATCGTAAGCGTCATGGCCAGGGGACGTGGGAGTCTGCATGTGGTGACATTTATACAGGTGAGTGGAAGGACGGTATGGCTCACGGCCTGGGAACCTATGAGTGGGCTGCTTTTGAGGAAGTTTATGTGGGTGAGTGGCAGGATGGTCTCCGTCATGGAGAGGGTACATACACATTTGCAGATGGGACATCTATTGCGGGTATCTGGAAGTATGATGAGTACACGGGGGATTCACCGGATTGATACATATTGAGGGTGCATCTGAGTTGCCATGCTTCAGCCGGGTGGTGCGAACTCCGAGCAGATGCGACCCTGGGTGAGGGAGGCCTCCCGGTTCACACCGGAACGTGTTTCATGTTACACAGCGAAGGGGGATGTCCCGGTATCCCCTGATCCGGTGGAATCCTTGCCTCCCCGTTCACGGTGCTGCTGCTTCAGCCCCTTTGCTGCCATCCTGATTTGCTCCCGGTCGTCGAAAGCGATAGGTTGTTGTGCTGTCCTGTGGGGCGTAGAATCCCCGGGGCCCGCTCCTTCCAGGCGTATGGGATCATCTTCCGGGAGGTTCCGGTCCCTGGGGTTTCCTGTGCAGCGAACCGTCGACGGGGCGCGCATGCGGATCCGATCAGGTGGGAGGGAGGATTTATCCCTGCCTAGCAGTAAACGGTAGAGGTAGAGGATCTTTGAGAGGATGAAGACCATGAGCGGATTGCGGGGCAGCTTCGCCGATTCCCGGGCTGGAACCCACACGGTGCATCCTGTGGCCATGGGCACCTCGGGTGTCGTGGCTGCGGGTCACTACCTGGCGACGACGGCGGGATTCCAGGTGATGAAGGCAGGGGGCAATGCCATAGATGCGGGGGTCACTGTGGGCCTATCTCTGAACGTACTGTTGTTCAACATGACCAGCTTTGGTGGTGTGGCGCCGATCATCCTGTATCATGCGGAGACGGATTCCCTGGTTACCCTGGACGGGCTGGGGGTTTGGCCCCGGCTGGCAGACATCGACCGTCTCAGGGAGAGCGGTGAGCAGGGCGGCATCTTGCGCTCCGTGACGCCCGGAGCGCCCGACAGCTGGTTCACAGCCCTGGAACGCTTTGGAACGTCAACCCTGGGCGAGGTGCTGGAACCCGTTGTGGAGCTGGCGATGGGAGCTCCTGTGGCGCCGACGGTGGCCGCAGATCTCAAGGGGCGCGAGGCCTCGTTAGA
>SKXF01000287.1 GCA_007128555.1 Clostridia bacterium
GAGAACCTGGTCATCAACCACATCGTGTTGCCCCGGGGTGAGGGCGTGCCGGCGCATGACGCAAACTCCAATGCATACCTGGTCATCCTGCGCGGCTTGATCGATCTCGATCTCGAGGGCGAAGTCCAGCAATGGGCAGCAGGAAGCATCGTGAGCATCGCCTTTGGCGCCCGAATGAAGATATCCAATGAGCGGGAAGAGCCAGCGGAGTTTTTCGTGGTAAAGGCGCCAAATCCCAGGGAGTTGGGGACTAACCTTTAGGAGGAGGAGTGACATGACAGAGATGTTTTGCTACCAGTGTGAGCAGACCGCAAGAGGTGAAGGCTGCACGCGAATGGGTGTCTGTGGCAAGGATCCAGAGGTATCCGCCCTGCAGGATCTTTTGATCCATCATCTCAAGGGCATCGGCTTCTACGCCCAAAGAGCCCTGGAACAGGGTCTGGACATCGGAGAACGCCCGGGCAGGTTTGTTGCCGAGGGGCTTTTTTCCACCATCACGAACGTCGACTTTGATCCCGGGCGCTTCGAGGACCTGCTGAGGGAAGCTGCCGAGGTGAAAGGGCACCTGAGGGGCATGATGCAGGCCGACAGCTGCGGAGTGCCGGCAGCTGCGGGCGACTGCCTGCCCGGGAGTCTGCAGGAGATGGTGGCGGAGGGCCGTGCCGTTGTAACCTCTGCGGAGAATGAGGTGCCCGAAGACATCCAGTCCCTGCGGGCCACCCTTTTATTCGGTCTGAAGGGCATGGCGGCCTATGCGCATCATGCCAGGATCCTCGGCTACACCCATGCTGAGGTCGATGCGTTCTTCTACCAGGGCCTGGCCGCCACCGTCTGTGATCATAAGATGCAGGAGGACCTGATCGGTTTGCTGATGGAGCTGGGCAGGGTCAACCTCGTTTGCATGGAGACGCTTGACCGGGCCAACACCGAGAGCTTTGGACATCCCGAGCCCACCCAGGCCCAGGTCAGCGTGAAAAAGGGCCCCTTCATCGTGGTCTCGGGTCATGATCTCAGGGACCTGAAGGACCTCCTGGAGCAGGCCGAGGGCACCGGAGTCAACGTCTACACCCACGGTGAGATGCTTCCTGCCCTGGCCTACCCGGAGCTGAAGAAGCACGAGCACCTCGTCGGCAATTACGGAGGTGCCTGGCAGGATCAGCAGAAGGATTTTGATGGGATACCCGGCTGCATCCTGATGACCACGAACTGCATTCAGAAGCCCCGGGATTCTTACCGGGATCGCATCTTCACCACGGGTCTCGTGGGATGGCCCGATCTTCAGCATATTCCCGAAGAGGATGGGCGCAAGGACTTCAGTCCCATCATTGAAAAGGCCCTGGAGCTCGGCGGTTGGACCGAGGATGAGGCGCTGCGGGAGATCACCATTGGCTTCGGCCGAGAGGCCACCCTCCGTCACGCCGGCGCCATTGTCGATGCGGTCAAGTCGGGAGACATCCGTCACTTCTTCCTCATCGGTGGTTGTGACGGTGCCAGGCCCGGCCGCAACTACTACACCGACTTTGCCGAGAAGGTGCCACAGGACACGGTGATTCTAACCCTGGCCTGCGGCAAGTACCGGTTCAATCACCTGGATTTCGGCACCATAAAGGGTCTGCCCAGGCTGCTCGATGTGGGCCAGTGCAACGATGCTTATTCGGCGATCAAGATCGCCAGTGCCCTGGCCGAGGCCTTTGACTGTGATGTGAACGAGCTGCCGCTGTCGATGATCCTGTCCTGGTATGAACAGAAAGCCGTGTGCATCTTGCTGTCCCTGTTCTCCCTTGGTGTCAAGGGCATCCGCCTCGGTCCGACGCTCCCGGCCTTTGTGTCCCCTGGCGTGCTGCAGGTACTGGTCGACAACTTCGACATTGCACCGACAACCGATGCCGAGACAGATTTGAAGGCGATCCTCGGTTAACCCCGCAGGGGGATGTGACTCTGGGACACAGCCCCCTGCTCTCCGACCCCGCTCCCTCGGATGCAACCCGAAGCGCCTGTCACTCCCTTTCTTATCTGAAGGATCCCAGGAGGTGCATTCTCCGATTCTCTTGCGCCTTTCCCGGATCGATGGCAGGAAGCATGGTTATGGAAGCGAAGGAAGTTGAACCAACCCGCGGGAAAGGAGATGGACAAGGTGCAAGTTTCCCTGACTGAAAGAGCCCTGGAGACGTTGGATTGCGATGCCTTGCTGGTCACGTTCACTGGGGGAGAACGACCGTCTTCCCTGGAGACACTGGATGACACCATGGGAGGGCAGATCAGAAGGCTTCTGAAGGCGGGCCGCCTGTCGGCAGAACGGGGTGCGATGTCGGAGATCTTCACCCCCGACGGCGTGGGGCCCGCTCGCCTGGTTCTGCTCGGCCTCGGGGACCAGGCGTTGGATCCGGTCCAACTGAGAGACGTCTGCGCCGATGCCCTCCGCAACCTGAGCTGCCGGGGCATGGAGCGCGTCGCTGTTGATCTGTCTGCACACCAAACCCAGGCGTGCGCCCTGGTGGAGGGCCTACTTCTCGGTGCGTATCGCTTTCGCGGCTACGCTAACGAGCAGAAACCAGGTGTGACCCAGCTGCTGCTGGGATCGATTGATGGAAGCCCACTTCCCGGTTCGGTTGAGGAGGCGGCGAGGCAGGGTGAGATCAGCGGACGGGCCGTCATGGCGGCTCGTGACCTGGTCAATGAACCGGGGAACCGGCTCACGCCGTCCATCTTTGCGGAACGGGCGTGCGAGATGGCGGCAGAGAGGGATCTATCCTGTACGGTGTTTGACGAACACGACCTCAAGGAGATGGGCATGGGCCTTCTCCTCGGTGTTTCAGCAGGAAGTGCAGAGCCGCCTCGCCTGATCGAGCTGCGCTACGATTGTGGACACGAGGCGCCGACCCTTCTTCTCGCTGGCAAGGGGCTGACCTTTGACTCAGGTGGCATCTCCCTGA
>SKXF01000289.1 GCA_007128555.1 Clostridia bacterium
AAGCTCGGTGACAAAAATCTTCTCGGACCAAGGCGTGGAAAAACACGCACGCTCGATGCGCATGACAGAGGGAATGTCAGCGCTGGCCATGGAACGGATATAGACCTCCCTGGGCCTGTCCTCGGCCCGGGAATTCTCATCAGTCGCCTGGGACCGATCCACCCTTACCCCTCCCCTTCCCTCTTCATCTCCGCCGCCGAGGGACGATAATAGCGTGGATAGACCTCCTCAGGGGCCAGCACCTCTCCGTTCTGCACCTTCCGCCAGCCGATCAGGGCTACCACCGCGGGGCTGATCTCCGTAACCACCCCGTACGCGGATCCGCACACAGCCGGAAGAACCTCGTCACAATCTGCCACCCAGGCAGCCAAAGCGCCCGATGGGATCTTCTCAGCCAAAAGATCTTCCACCTCGTCCATCGTGCAGCGCTGGGGAGGCGTCACTTCCACGGGGATCCAGTGTCCTCCACCACCCGGGTCCTCCTCACGCCGATACAGGGCGACGAATGCAGCTCCCCGACCTGCCTTCAGCGCTCCGAGGGCATAGCTGCCGGGAGGAACGGATGTTGAACAGACCAGCGCCTCCGTTGAGCACACCCCCACCGGCACCACCCGTCTACCGTGGCACAAGCCCGCAACCAGGGCCGCGCCGATGCGCAGGCCCGTGAAGGATCCGGGTCCAAGGGTCACCGCTACAGCATCCAGATCCCCCAGGGCCAGGTCCAGGTGGTCCAGGAACTCGTCGATCAGCCCGGGCAACAGGGCAGAGGCCCGCCGCGGTGCGCCCAGGACCAGCTCTCCCCTGACAGCCCCATCACAGACCATACCGATACCAAGGGTTCTTCCTGCCGTATCGATGCCGAGAATCTTCATTCGGGGTCCCCCCTCGTCACGCCGTCCAGTAGATCAACGCCGGCATGGTAGCCGGTGCAGCGTATTCGCCGACGATCGCCATCTCCCCGCAGGCGCTCAATGCAGACCTGTATCCGGTCGGAGGGCAATAGATCCCGGGGCAGCCTGTCCGCCCACTCCACCACCGTCACGGCGGGCGGGGCGAACATGGTGTCCCAGGGCAGATCCTCCCGAACCTCGGATCCCTCAAGGCGATACAGGTCAACGTGGTACAGGGGGAAGCGCCCCTCATGCTCCCACACCAGGGTGAAAGAGGGGCTGCGGAAGGGGCCCGGTGCCCCCGCCCCCCGCATCAAGCCCGAGGCAAACACCGTCTTGCCAGCGCCGAGGGCACCCACGAGGGCAAAGACCTCTCCGCCTTTGAGACACCGACCCATGAGCTCGCCGAGGGCCCGGGTCTCTTCATGTGTTGATGTGCACCAGGTGCGGGTACGCTCCATTAAGCTGGGTCTCCTTCCAATGCCGCCATCACCCGTTCCATGTCATGCCGGGTCGGCGCTTTCTTACTGGGATCACGCAGAAGGGCAGCGGGATGGAAGGTGGGCATGACGCGGATCCCCTGCCAACTCTGCCAGGTTCCCCTCATCTGGGTAATCTTGGCCCGGGGATCAATCAACCCCTGGGTTGCGGCAGCCCCGAGGGTCACCATGATCCGGGGACGGATCAGGCGGACCTGGGCCTCGAGGTACGGGATGCAAACCTCCCTCTCCTGGGCACTCGGTGTGCGGTTTCCAGGTGGACGGCATTTAACAATGTTCGTTATGAATATCCTCTCCCGCGACAATCCACACGCCTCGAGAATCCGATCCAGCAACTTGCCGGATCGCCCCACGAAGGGTCGGCCCAATCGGTCCTCATCGGCACCGGGGGCCTCGCCAATGAGCATCAGTTCACTGTCTGGATCGCCTTCGCCAAACACCACCTGCTCACACCCAGCCCTCAGCGGGCACTTGCGGCAGGAGATGACCCGGGTTCGGAGCCCTCCCAGGTCCTCTTCGGCGGAACCTGTGCCGCTGCAAGACGGCGCCCCGGGCATCCGGTCCTCGTCGTCCGGGATGAAATCAAGGCCCATCTGCCCAGCATCTTCCCGACGGTCCTCATGGCTGCTCATCGGCGCTCACTCCCATGTACCTGGACATCATCTGCTGTCGTCTTCGCTTCAACACCTCGGGATATCGCGCAACGTATCTCTTGTTTGCCTGGAAGACCCCAGACATTCGCCTGCGGAATCGCTCATCAATCTCGCCAACAGCGTTCAAAATGTCGTTTCCGATGGCGCGTGCCGCCTCACAGTCGGGACAGCAGGGGTAAAAGGCGGCGGCAAAAAAGGCCGTGCCATCAACATCATTTTCGTCAGCCAGCTGGTTCGATACCCGCAGTCCACTGTCCACACGGTCCCGAACGTCATCAATGTAGGCCGAGATACAGCAATCGGGGTAGCTCAACAGGCGCCCCAGGTGTTCCAGGTACTCTGAAGACCTCTCTTCCGGCATGAACAAACTCCCGCGCCTGTCTCCCTCACGCATGTCCTGCAGCATCTGGCGGCGGATCTTCTCGCGCCGGACCATCAATGCACCGACTTCGCCGACGGTGCTCTGATCGCAAACGACGTAGATCTCATCCACGCTGGGGCGCAGCTGGGTCTCATAGATCTGCACCCCCAGGTCATCCGCCCAACGACGGTGAGCCTTGTAGTTGGGATGGTCAAAAACGGCCTGCTCGTAAGACTCGCGCAGCAGCGAAGCCTTGTACTTCAACGGGTTCATGATCGCTCTCATCACCCCGTACCGAGCCCGGTCCAACAGGCCGCCGAACCCACCCCGGTCCCCTCCCACGTAGTACCTGCGGCTGAATCCCTCGTCGATACTCTGCCGGATCCGCTCACCTGCAGGGAAGTCGACGGGGCTCAATAGCATTGCCACCCGCCGCCCACCGGCTGCGACAGCGAGGTAATCTTCCATCTTCACCTGTTCCTGCACATTGCTGTCATTCAGCAAT
>SKXF01000153.1 GCA_007128555.1 Clostridia bacterium
AGTGTCATCGATGGCGTGATCCGCACCCATCCGGCCGATCATCACGTTCTCCCGGGGATCAGCCGGGCCACGGTCCTTGAGTGCGCGCAGAGACTCGACCTGCCGTACAGGGAAGAAGCGTTCACCCTTGATGAGATGTTTGACGCCTCGGAAGTGTTCTTTAGCGACACCTACTCGGAGATCCTGCCCCTGCGCCAGGTGGACGGAAGAACCATAGGCGAGGGTCGTCCGGGCCCCGTGGCCCAGAAGCTCCTCTCTGCCTTCCGCCAGGTTGTGCAGAAGGAGACGGGCTGGAGCTATTCATAACGGAGAGACCATGAAGGAGTGGGGCCGACGAAAACTCTCGTCGGCCCCGTAGACTTCATCGGCGCAGTACTTCCCCACTGCGGTTGTCCAGCAGCTTCCCATCGGCGATGGAAAGGGTTCCGTTTATGATGAGGTGATTCATGCCCGCCGCATACTGCCTGGGTTCCTCGTGGGTTGCACGCTCTTCAAATCCATCCGGGTCGAAGACAGCTACGTCAGCCCTCTGGCCCGGTGCGATCAGGCCGCGGTCTGCGAGGTTCAGGACCTCGGCCGGCAGACCGGTCACCCGGTGCACCGCCTCTTCCAGTCCCAATAAAGGAATGCCCAGGCGCTCGAAATAGCGGGGCATCCCCCCGAAGGTGTTCGGATGGGGGAGGAAGTAGGGGGGGACGGTCACATCGTAGGTGGTATCCATGGCGAAGGTGTCCAGGGCCACCATGGTCCGCTGGTGTTCGAAGAAGATCCGGTGTGGGGTCTCCGATCCCTCGGGTGGATGGGCCCGGGTGAAGGGGTCGGCAACCAGGAGATCGAAGAGTGTTGCCAGGTCATCCCTGTTCCGCTCGCGGGCGATCTGGGCCACGCTCTTCCCCAGGATCCCCTCGTCGGTGTGATGACTGATGATGAGGCCTCCAGCCCAGCCCGGGCTGGTCAGTGGGTTCAGGCTGTACCATTTTCCTGCCTCGATGTACCGGGTAATCTCGTCCCTGATGTCAGGGGCACGAAGGTTCCGGGAGAACTGCTCGAGGTTCCCAGCCTCACCCAGCCAGGGGGCGAGGAGGGCTGCTGCGTATTTCATGCTCAGGACGCCGCCCCCGGTGTTCGGTATCACATCCCAGTAGACGTTGAGTCCCGATGCAATGGCCTCGTCCAGCACATCGAGCGTGTGATGGGCCGAGGCCTCGCGCATTTTCTCGGGGATCTCGGGGAAGACCGAGTAACCAGGTAGGAGGTGGGATACCTGCAGCAGGTCCACCTCGGCCTTTCTGCCGATGTCGATAGCCTCTTTCAGGCCCTTGATCAGAACGGGTGACCCCATACCCTCCCGGAGGCCGGTTCGCCTCCAGTGGGTTGCGAACATGCCGCCTCTCTCTGCAGCTGCCCGGACGACCGCCACATTTTCCTCCTCGGAGGCGTAGGCGCCGGGGGCGTAGTCCAGTCCGTTCGACAGGCCGAAAGCGCCGGCCTCCATGGCCTCCTGCACCCAGCCCAGCATCCGGGTCAGTTCCTCGTCGGTGCACGGGCGGCGGTAGTCATGGCCCATCACGGCTGTTCGAATCGTGCTGTGGCCGGCCAGGGGGATCACGTTGACCGCGGGGCGTTTCTTATCCAGAACCTCGAGGAACTCGCCGAAGGTGCTCCAGTTCAGCTGGACACCTTCATGTTCCAGCATGGCTTTTCTGACCGGTTCGAGGTCGGCCACGGGCTCCTGGTAGTATTTTCTCGGGTTGATGTCGTTCCACCAGTTCCATTCCCAGAAGCACGCGGTGTAGTAGTCGGTCAGGGGGGCGCAGGTGAAACCACAGTTGCCTCCCACGACGCTGGTAACGCCCTGGGCGCGGAAGTTCTCGCCCCCGGGATAGCGGAGCAGGGTCTCGTCGGCATGGGAGTGCATGTCGATGAAACCGGGGGTCACGACCTTGCCCGAGGCATCGATGGTCTCTTCGGCTTCTACCCCGGAGAGGTCGCCGACCTTCACAATCGTACCCTCGCTGATCCCCACGTCTGCTCGGTAGCGGGGCTTCCCTGTTCCGTCGACGATCTCTGCGCCCGTGATCTTGATCTTCACAGACATGCTCAGGTTCCCTCGCCTTCGCAGCCGTCTAACAGCTGGTGCTGGAACCATCCGAGGGTCCTGCGCCAGCGATCGACGGTGAAATCGAGTCGTGCGAATCCGTGGTGCTGATCGGGATAGCGGACGAACACGGCTTCGCGTCCCAGCCGATTCAGGGCCACGAAGAATTGCTCTGACTGGCTGATGGGCGTTCGGACGTCCGCCTCTCCGTGCAGGATGAGCACGGGTGTGGTGACGTTGCGCACGTGACGCATGGCGGAGCGCTCCATGTACTGTTGCTCGTCGTCGAAGGGGGGAGCCCCGTTGAGGGCCTGGTTGTAGACGGGGGCGATGTCACTTGTGCCCCAGAGCGTGTAGATGTTGGAGATGTTCGCCCCCGCCACGGCGGCTGCGAACCGGTCCGTCTGGGTCACGGTCCAGCACGTCATGTAGCCTCCGTAGCTCCAGCCCATCACGCCCAGGCGTTCGGGATCGGCGATGCCGGTTTCGATCACGACATCCAGCCCCGCCATGATGTCCTGGTAGTCCTTGCCTCCCCAGTCCTTCACCACGCCCTGGGCAAAACGGGTGCCGTAGGTGACGCTGCCCCTGGGGTTGGTGAAGACGACGGCGAAGCCCCGGTGGGCCAGCATCTGGAAGTTGAAGTCAAATTGGTCCATGTAAGCCCCCGTGGGTCCCCCGTGGATGGACAGAACGGTGGGGTAGCGACGACCGGCCTCGTATTCCGCGGGTTTCATCACCCAGCCCTGGATCTGCCACCGGTCGGGCCCCTCGTAGGTGAAGGATTCTGGCTCCAGGAGGTCGTAG
>SKXF01000415.1 GCA_007128555.1 Clostridia bacterium
AAAAAGAGAGAGCATCGCTCATGTCGTCATGGCCAGCAGTACCGGCCAGACGGCGGTCGACTTCCTAAGGATGGGCTGTGATGCTGGAGACCTGGTGGTCGTCACTTCGCAACATGGCTTCCGCGAACCGGGCGAACCGCGCATTCTGCGGGAAAACCGGACGAGGCTGGAGGAGTCAGGGGTGACGCTGGTGTTTGCCACCCACGTGCTCCCCGGAATCGATCGCGCGATCAACCGGCAGTACCAGGGCATTACGCCCACCCAGTTGATCAGCCAGGTACTCAAGATGTTCGGGGAGGGCGTCAAGGTGTGCCTGGAGATGGCGGTCATGCCGCTGACGCCGGGACCATTCCGGTGGACCGGGATGCGATGTTCATTGCGGGCACTGTTCGCGGCGCCGATACCGCCCTGATCATGCGGCCTGCGCATTCGAACAGGTTCTTCCACATGGGGGTACCCCGCTTCATCTTACGCCCCGGGTCAAGACGGCGAAGCCTCAGCCCCTGTGATCGGCCGCAGGGAGGGCCGCCCAGGCCCCCCTTGATCCCACCCTCCTGCAGACGGATGTGTTGGTGATCGGCGGTGGCGTGGCCGGCATGGTGGCAGCAACCGCGGCCGCACAGGAAGGTGCAGACGTGGTACTCGCCGACAGGGGGCTGATTGGCCGCGAGAGCGTCAGCGTGACGGCCAAACAGGCAGCCGGCGTTGGGCCGTGGTCGCCTGCCGGCTATTCTGCCGGGCTCCACTCCGAGGACACGCTCAGGGCGGGCAGACACGTGCACCGGCCGGAGCTGGTGCGAAGGCTGACCCGTGATGCGGCGGAGGCCTGGCTGTACATGGAGGACCTCGGTCTCGTCCTGGAGCGCGATGCAGCGCTCATTTTCTCATGGGCGGTATCGCGATCAATGCAGAATGCTCCACCAGTATTCCCCGTCTGCTCGCTGCCGGAGAGTGCGCTGGGGGAGTGCAGGGAGCCAATCGACTGTCCAACAATGCTTTGCTGGTACGGTGGTATTTGGAAGACAGGCGGGAATCAGTGCAGCGAGGCTCGCCGGACGGCTTGATCGCCTGCCCCTCGGAAGCAGCGTATTCGGGGCCGGTGACCCTGGTCACCGCGGTCACCGCCAATCATACCGAGAGCAGGGAGACCGGTCAGGGGATCACACCCCGCACTTGTCGTTTCCCAGGCAACAGCGACTGCTGTAGATCGAGCTCACGCCACATGCTCTGATGTACTTCATACGGTAAAATCGGATATCATGTTGATGATCTATCGTATGGGTATTAGGAGAGGATGAAACAATGAACTCGCGAACCCTGGGGACGGTGCTCATCGTCTCCGGTCTCGTCATCTTTGCCAGCATGGCCGGGATTATCACCGGGGACCGGTTCCTCATAATGGTCGGGGTCGGGCTGATTGTATGCTATGCCCTGTACGGGTACCGTACAGGACTGCTTGTGGCTGGTACCTGTCTATCGGCAGTGGGGATCTTCACCGGTACCTCAGCCTACTATGCCCCCTGGATGAGGGGACCACTGCTGTTTTTGCTTCTGGGCCTGGCCTTTTCCACTGTCTACCTGGTGGAGACGATCATAGGTAAGAACAGCCGCTGGGCCCTGTATCCGACGTTCGGTCTTCTGGGCGTCTTTGGCCTTCTGTTTTTGCTGCGATCGGACCATCCGGTGCTGAGTACGGTCTGGGGTTACTGGCCAGTCGCCTTGATAGGCCTGGGGCTATGGCTGATACTGGTTCCTGCTCGCCGATGAGTGCCGCTGCCGGGACTGCGATTTGTGTGGAAGGGGTGTCTGTGTGCCTGTAGCGGTGAGTCCGATTGCCACGCTCCTCGGGTTCCTTGGAATTATGGTGTTGTTGTTGATCCTGATAAGCAAGTTTAAGTGGCACGTGTTTCTTGCCTTGCTCTTTCCAATTCTGCTCTTTGCTCTCATACCGGGCGTCAACCTGGAAGCATTCATAGAAGCTTTTCATGCTGGGTTCGGGAGCACTCTTGGCAGCATAGGCGTGGTCATTGTTCTGGGTTCGGTGATGGCCGAGGCCATGAAACATACCGGAGCTGTTGAGCGGATCACGATGAGCATGATCGGCGTCATAGGACGCAGAAGAATGCCCTTTGCCCTGACCCTCACCGGTTTCATTCTAGGTATTGCAATTTTTGGCGACGTGGCCTACGTGATCGTCAATCCCCTGGTGCATTCCGCAGCCCTTGAGTTCGGAACCTCCATGGGGTTGATGGCTTCCGGGCTGGTGGGTGCGATGCAGTTGACCCATGCAGTGGTTCCGCCCACCCCAGGCCCCCTGGCCGCGGCTGCACTGATCGGGGCTGACATTGGTATGGTGATTTTGTACGGTGGGATTGCGAGTTTCGTTGGGGCCATTGCCTGCTGGTTGTGGGCGGTCTGGGTTGGTTCCCGGCTCGATGCGCCTCCATCCCGCGAGTTCGTCGGGCAGTCCTTTGTGGAACAGGGAAGGGAAGAAGAATTACCGTCAACTCTTATCGCCTATTCGCCCATTGTTGTGCCGATTGTACTCATTGCCGGACAGAGTGTGGCGAACCTGATCTGGCCTGCGGGCAATGTGATCACTGCCGTGCTCACATTCGTGGGTTGGCCGGTGGTCGCATTGAGCCTGGGCTTCTGGCTCGCGGCCAGGGGGGCCCGGGGGAAGCAGAAGGGTGAAGCCGTCTCCACGTGGGTGGAAAAGGCCCTCGGCACATCTGCGATCATTTTCGCCGTTACCGGACTTGGTGGATCTCTTAGTCACATTCTGAAGGGTACTCCGGCGGTAGACTACGTTGCCGAGATCGTTCTGAATGCGGGAGTTCCCACCATTGTTCTGCCCTTCTTGATCGGTGTGATCGTGAACATGATTACGGGTTCGTCTACTGTTGGTGTGATCACTGCTGCGGCCTTGATGAGACCCATGCTCTTACCCCTGGGCCTGTCGCCAGAGGCGGCGGTGATTGCTGCTGCCACTGGGTCCATCGTGATCAAGTATGTGAACAGCAGCTATTTCTGGGTCTGTACGTCTCTTTCCAAGATGGAGGTTGATCGCGCAGTGATTGCTTACGGGGGGGCCACCCTGGTGGGCGGAGTGGCAGCCTTTCTGGCGACCTGCGTGATGTGGGTGGTCGGCTTGATCTGACAGT
The DNA here is from genome assembly GCA_007128555.1 of Clostridia bacterium. The sequence goes on from SKXF01000415.1 coordinate 3,165, forward strand.
AGGCGGCCTGCCCCTGCCCATAGAAGGTATTTCTCCACAGCGCCATTGTTGCTGATGGGGCCGCGGCCCTCCGTGACCTGGGACAGGCACTCTGGTCTCATTGTAGTACTCAGGTGCCTGTCGATCAGGAATTTCGTCCTGCTATTCGTCGTCCGGCAGGCAGATGATCTGGCCTACTTCAAGCAGATCCGGGTCTGTCAAATGCGGGTTTGCCCCCAGAACATCCTCGAGCGTCAGGCGGTTACGGTTCGCGATCTGAAACAGTGTCTCGCCGGCCCTCACTTCATAGGGAGTAGTCCATGCCGGGCATTCTGGTTCGTGTCGCGCCTCGGTTCCGCGGGGGATGCATATGACCTGGCCAATGCGCAGGCGATCGGGATCGATCCCGGGGTTGGCTCTGAGTATGGCGTCGACGGTGATGTTGTAGTATCGGGCGAGGTGAAAGAGGGTGTCTCCGCGCTCGATGGTGTATTCGTAGGTGCCCTCGGGGCACACAGGGTGTGCGTTGTCTCCAGGGATGCATATGACCTGGCCAATGCGGAGGCGGTCGGGGTCGATTCCTGGGTTGGCCCCTATGATGGCGTCGACGGTGATGTTGTAGCGCTGAGCTAGGTCAAAGAGGGTGTCTCCGCGCTCGATGGTGTATTCGTAGGTGCCCTCGGGGCACACAGGGTGTGCGTTGTCTGCAGGGATGCATATGACCTGGCCAATGCGGAGGTGATCGGGGTCGATTCCTGGGTTGGCCCCTATGATGGCTTCGACGGTGGTATCGCGTCGCTGAGCCAGGCTGAAGAGGGTGTCGCCGGAGGCGATGGTGTATGGTTTAGTATTGGGTGGGCAGTCAGGGTGGATGGTTTCTTCGACGACGCTCGCCTCTGGAACTGGACAGTCGTCGCCCTCGTCGCAATCGGCATCCACATCACAATCGGCTCTGCATATGTCACCGGTGTCGAGGCAGGAGCATTCTTCATTGACCTCCGCACAGCGGCCCTCGGCCTCGGTGTCTTCGCTATCTTCTTCGCAGCTGCACTCGACTTCGGTACTCTCATTGGGCTCTGCACAGCTGCACTCGACCTCGGTACTCTCATTGGGCTCTGCGCAGTTGCCCTCGACCTCGGTATCTTCACAAGCCGATGATTTACTCTGGTCCGTCGGTTCCTGCACGATGATACGTCACCTCCTGTGTGTATACTCGGTAACATGGTATTCGTTGCTTGTCGCAGGGGTTCGCTGCCAGGGCAAGGAGTCGAGGCTTCGAGTGGCGAAGAACTCATTGGGCAAGTACCGAAGTCCAGTCCTAGATCTGGAGGTGACAACCATGACTGAAGATCTGCACGAACCGGCTCATCGTCGTCGCGGCGTCGTACCGGCCTTTGGAGGGATCAAGACCTTCATGAGGTTGCCTCATGCTGATGGTCTGGACGAACTGTGTGGGTGTGATTTTGCTGTCTTAGGTGTTCCCTTTGATACGGGTGTGACGTATCGAATCGGGACTCGTTTTGCGCCGTCGGCCATTCGCGAGATGTCGGCTGTCCTTCGCGGGTTCAACCCCGCTCTCGGAGTCTCACCGATGGAGCATCTGTACGGAGTGGATATTGGAGATACTCCCCTTGTGCCGGGGAACGCCGTTGAGAGTATGCAGCTGATCGAGGAGACGGTGGACTCGGTGGTCGACGCTAATATTGTCCCTGTGTGCTTTGGCGGGGACCATTCGATTAGCCTACCGATCTTGAGGTCCCTTGCGAAAAGGCACGGTCCCCTTGCTATCATCCATTTCGACTCCCATTCTGATACCTGGGATTCAGTGTATGGTGATCGGTATAACCATGCAACGCCCTTCCGGCGGGCTGCGGAGGAGAACCTCATCCTTCCCGAATACTCGATTCAGCTGGGGATCAGGGGGTCGGTTCCAGGTCCAGAGGATCTTGCCAATGCTCGCCAGCTCGGTTTCACCGTCGTAGAGGCGGACCGCCTTCTTTCGATGGATGCGGAGGGAGTCGGTCGGCTGATCCGTGAGGTGGTAGGAGATAGACCTGTCTATCTGACATTTGACATTGATTTCTTGGATCCGGCTTACGCGCCGGGCACTGGGACACCTGAAGTGGGAGGACCCAGTTCTGCCCAGGCCCTCTCTTACATCAGGAGACTGGACCTGACTCACGTAAGGGGCGTTGACCTCGTTGAGGTCCTGCCTGCCTACGATCCATCCCAGGTCACGTCTCTCGCAGCGGCATGCATCATCTTCGAGATTCTCAGTGTGATGGCTCTCAGCAAAAGCGAACCCGACAGATGAGTACGGAGTCCGAGATTCACTGGACCAGGAACTCGATGAAGTAAAGGTCGCTTATTTCCCCCGGGTAGAGGAGGAGCCCCAATCTCTGGATGATCGTGCTCCGGAGGTGCTCCATTCCAGCGTCGCCCATCACCGCCTCTGCGGTCATGGATCGAATGGCTGCCAGAATCTCGGTTTTCACTCTGCCTGGGTGGTCCAGTAGGTTCGTATAGGTAATCGTGTCGCTGCATGTCAACTTCATATCGATCTGTATGAAGTGGGTCATGCCATTGGATGACGGTGCCAGGTCGGTGACGATCTCGCCCACGTGATAGATGGGCCCCGGTCGCGGTTCAGGTTTATGGGCTTCCTCATTCTCACTGGGCGCCTCGGCGAAGGCAAGCCCGAAGTACCATAGCAACGCAATCAGTACCATCAACAACGACGCTGCAAGCAAGGTTAAGCGCAGGTACTTGTTCATGTTGCGCAACATTTCCGTGACAAACGTCCCATGGGTTGAGCAGCCCCTTTCAAAGGGGTGGATGGTGCGCAATGATGTCTCATGTTCCTGTGTCTATAACTGCATACGAGCCCTTTGCATGTAGGTTCCTCTATCACTATCGTCGATTGTCTGCTTGAAGTTTAGTGGAACTTGTTTGAGCGCATGTTGACGTGCACTGGCGCTGCCCAAGTTCTCCTAAATGACGTCATCTCGTGATCCCGTCATAAAGATGGGTTACGCATTATGGCACGTCGGAACGGGCAATCTGCGATCATCGGTTGCCGGGCCACAATGGATGTGGTTGCTCTGGGCGTTCTGATTTGGTATCATTGCGATGATGCGCCAGTAGCTCAGGCGGATAGAGCAAGGGATTCCTAATCCCTGTGCCGGGGGTTCGAGTCCTCCCTGGCGCACAAGCCCGGATCGTCATCCGGGCTTTGCTATTGTCGCAATCTCACGGGGAAAGGCCCGGATATAATGGATGAACAGCTGGGGATGGGGATACACGACACATTCATGGGATCCGCCCTTGATGAGGCGAACTGTGCCCTGGAGAAACACGAGGTGCCCATCGGTGCGGTAGTGGTTTCACCCGAGGGAGAGATCCTGGGCCGTGGGCATAATCTGCGAGAGACGACTGCAGACCCCACGGCACACGCGGAGATTTATGCCCTGCGATCAGCGGGAGAGGCCCAGGGAGATTGGCGGCTCGAAGGATGCGATCTTTACGTGACGGTTGAGCCCTGTCCCATGTGCGCGGGAGCAGCAGTAAATGCAAGGGTTCAGCGGATAATTTTCGGGGTTCGGGATCCCAAGGCTGGGGCCATTGTGAGCCTGATGTCTGTAACGTCCGATGTTCGGCTGAACCATCAGGTTGAGGTGATCGAGGGAGTGCGGGGAGACGAGTGCGCCTCAATCCTGCAGGAGTTCTTCCGTCGATTGAGGACTGGTCGCTGAGGGTCACGAGTGTTATAATGTCTGCTAGGTGGGACGCGGCTCAGTTTATGATGCGGAGAGGTGGCCGAGTCCGGTTGATGGCGCGGCACTCGAAATGCCGTGTTCCTGCAAGGGAACCGTGGGTTCGAATCCCACCCTCTCCGCCAGTATGCGTACTGAGCGGTGAGATGGTTGGATGTAACGATGGAGAGGTGTCCGAGTCCGGCTGAAGGAGCACGCCTGGAGAGCGTGTGGGCGGGTAACCGTCCCGTGGGTTCGAATCCCACCCTCTCCGCACAGATTTGGCCGTGCTAGACGGGGAGATAGCGGTGCCCTGTACCTGCAATCCGCTATAGCAGGGTTGAATTCCTTCCCGAGGCTTAGTCTCGGTGGGGCCTGCCCCGTGTAAGTGGTGTTGACGGCTGGGTCCTGCGCAATGGAAACGTGTGAACCCCGTCAGGCCCGGAAGGGAGCAGCGGTAAGCACGAAATTCCATGTGCCGCAGGGGTGCCGAGTCCGAGCTAACTGCGCGGGTAACGCCCATCGTGGCGGGTCGACGGAAGGTGCACGGCCATTATATTTTCGTTCCATCCATCTGAGGAGATCGTCCGTATCTGAGGCCATCCGTTGTTGCTCGATTCGCGGAGACTTCAATGTGAATCTTGGTGGTGAATCCTGTGCAGAGATCCTCGCTGTATCGTCAGTGGCGTCCGCGTCGTTTTGATGACATGGTCGGCCAGGAGCATGTGGTCACCACATTGAAGAACGCGGTGAACAGAGACCAAGTGGCCCATGCCTACATATTTGCCGGACCGAGGGGCACCGGCAAGACTACCGCAGCTCGTCTTTTGGCCAAGGTTGTCAACTGCGAAAATGTACTTCCATCGGAAGCTGAACCCTGTAACGAATGCGATATGTGCCGATCGATCGATTCCGGATCATCCATGAGTGTTGTTGAGATGGATGCGGCTTCCCATCGGGGCATTGATGACATCCGGGAACTGCAGGAACGCGTACCCTATGCCAGTACGTCCGGGCGTTATCGCGTATACATTCTAGATGAGGCCCACATGTTGACTCCAGAAGCCTTCAATGCGCTGCTGAAGACCCTGGAGGAACCGCCCAGCCATGTGATTTTCGTTCTTGCCACAACCGAGGCTCACAAGATCCCCGTCACCGTCCAGTCCAGGTGTCAACGATTCGACTTCCGATATCTGACCGCAAAGGAAATTGCCGTTCGCCTGCACCAGGTGATCGCGGCGTCGGATGGACTCGAGGTAAGTGAGTCCGCTGTCTGGGTTATCGCTCTCCAGGCTGGTGGGGCCGTGCGCGATGCCCTGGGGCTTCTCGAGCAATGTCGCGACTATTCTTCGGGTAAGATAGAGGAGGAAGATGTTCACAAGGTGACGGGTGCCGTCTCAAGGGAGGTTCTGCTGAACTATGCCTCGCGGATGAGCGCAGGCGATGTGCCCGGTCTCATGGAAATGCTTGATGAGGTTTCTATGGCAGGTGCTGATATGTCGCAGTTCATCAGGGATTTGCTTGCGTATTTTCGCGACATGCTTCTGTATCGGGCAAGTGATGGAGCCTATGAGCCGATCATGCCCGAGGGTGATCTGCAGGACATGGAGGCCGTTGCCGGCAAGTTCGGTCTGACTCGTCTCCTCGATATCGTAGATCGGCTGGCTGAGACGGAGGACCGGACCCGGTATTCCACCCAGCCCCGCTTCCTGCTGGAGATGGCGACAATAAGGTTGGCTGGGGTCAGGCCCGCTAAATCCGAAGTTCCGGTAGCAGTCACCGCCGCGAAAGAGGGAGCGCCTAAGCCTTCCGCACGACTGCAGGAAGAGAAGGACTCCCCGGCGGATTCGGCCAGACTAAAGAAGATCGTGAGGCCGAAGGAGCAGAAGTTAGAGCCGGATCTGGAGCCGGAGGCTGATATTGCTCAGCCAGTTGGACTCGAGGATACCTGGCATCAAGTGAAGGAGGCCGTGCGAAAAGAGAGTTTGCCCACCCACGCACTCCTCCAGCCTGTGAGGCCCGGAGGCATCGTCGATGGAGCGTTCCTGTTGGTATTTGAGGACCAGTTCCAATTTCATCGTGATCGCACGCAAGACCAGGGCCGCAAGGTTCTCGAGCAGGTGATCAAGAAAATCACAGGACAGGAATTGAGGATCCGCTGTCTGATGGAGTCAGAGATGGGTAGTTTCACCCCGGGTGAGTCGAAGTCGAACCATTATGTAGACACAACGAATAGTATGGAAGCATGTGATGACGACGCCGAGGAGATCTACAGTCGTTCAGTGGAGCCTGAAGATACGGAACAGAGCCGGCCGGGTAACGGTGAAGATGCGGGTCATGCCATACAAGAAGTGTTGAATATGTTTTCTGGTAGAGTGGTGGGAAGCCTGAAGGATTTGGACGTTACCCGCGATGAGTTGACCCGGCAGGCGGATTCCAGCGAGGTCACCTGAGATAGTTTTGAGAGGAGAATGATTGTGGGCTTTGGAAACATGGGAAAGATGATGCAGCAGATTCAACAGATGCAGAAGGAAATGGAAGACCTCCAGGACGCTCTGGACCAGAAGACGGTAGAGGCACAGGCGGGTGGAGGAGTTGTTCGCGTAGTGTGCAATGGAGCCCTTGAAATCGTGGATCTAGAGGTTGATCCCGATGTGGTGGATCCCGAAGATATCGATATGCTGCGAGATCTGATCATTGCTGCGGTCAATCAAGGACTGCGTTCAGCCAGAGACATGGTCAGTTCCGAGATGGAGAAGATCACAGGGGGATTGAATCTTCCCAATATCCCCGGATTCACCAGTTGAGGAGAGGGTAACCGTTGCCATCGTTCTTTGCGCCTCCGGTCGCTCAACTTATTGAGGAACTGGCGAAGCTGCCGGGGATTGGCCCCAAGAGTGCCCAGCGCCTGGCTATGCACATCATAAAGAGGCCAGAAGAGGAAGTCGTGGCTTTGGCTACTGCCCTGATCAGCGGCAGGCAAAAGGTTCGCTACTGCTCGATCTGCACCAACCTGACGGACAGTGACCGATGTGAGATTTGCAGTGATGAGTCGCGGGAATCCAGTATCATCTGCGTCGTAGAGGATTCCTCCGATGTGGTGGCCATGGAAAGGACCCGGGACTACGATGGACTTTATCATGTCCTGGGCGGTCTGATATCGCCCATGGACGGAGTGGGTCCGGATGAGATTCGCATTCGGGAGTTGCTGGAGCGTCTCCGAGATGGCACCGTCCGAGAGGTGATCGTCGCCACCGATCCCACGGTAGAGGGAGAGGCAACGGCCATGTATCTCGCCCGTCTTGTCAGACCATTGGACGTGGAGGTCACCCGTATCGCACGAGGTCTTCCCGAGGGGGGAAACCTCGACTATGCCGACGAGGCCACATTGAGTCGCGCCCTTCTTGGTCGCTATCCTCTCACTTAGCGTCTTCCTGGGTGCCTGCGCGTATGAAGCAGGCACCTTTTTCCTTCCTATTTCATCCTCTGGCACATAAACCCAACCGATGTTGGAAATATATATATATCAGCGAGTACGTTTTTGATGCACCTAGCATAGGTATAAGGGTGGCTCTATCTGCATGCCATATTGAAAGGATGGGTGAGATGAGTAAAGATCAGGAGACCTCGGGCGAGGTGAGACAGAGGGCCAGCCGGGTGATTGGAGGTCTCTCAGATCGCCTCAATCCCCCCACGGACCTCGGTCTGTCGGGCCAGGAACAGCAGTGGTGGAGCTCTGTTGATGAGGCGCACCGGGAATGGAAAGAGGCAGAGGCCTATTTCCAAAACGTCTCAGACCCTGCCCTTGTTGATCACGCAATCCATTTACTCGCCGCTGCAGAAAAGAAGTACTCTTACCTTCTGGACCAGGTGCGCCAGGAGTTGAGGGGTGGTTAACTCCGCGAGATTGTCCAGGATCGATGCTATCCCCACGGGCTGAATCCAGCTCTGATTCGTTATCAGACATAATCCATGATTTCGAACATATTATTATACCGAGGTGGCTAAACGTGGACTACTCGGCAGCGTTTGCTTTTCTATTTGGACTTCTCTTGATCTACGTGTTCGTGCGGCTGTTCTATTTGCCCATGCGCTGGCTTGTAGCAGTCCTGTACAATGGGCTTATCGGAG
>SKXF01000437.1 GCA_007128555.1 Clostridia bacterium
AGACGACCCTGTCTCGTCTTGCCTTTCCGGGATGCAGTGGCGTGCTCCGTGTCCCTAGAGCTGCCCGGTAGGTCACGGGTATCCCCCGGACGGCGATCTCGTCGGTCCAGTGGGCTTGTTCAGAAGGAAACTCCCATCCCCTGCGGGGGGCATCGCGTCTGGGCATCTGAAAGGCATCATCGGCCCGCCTCCCGGATGATCGGAGGGGATGCCCCCTGGGATGTCCCTAGAGCTCAAAAAGCTCTCGGTGAATACGGTCAGAGGGTACCTGGTTCTCTTTCAACTGTCTCGTAATCGCCCGGGTCATGGGAGGCGGACCACAGAGGAAGAACTCGTGGTCTGAAAGGGCGCCGATATGTCGCCTGAGAAGGTTGGCGTCAATGCGTCCCTGGTCTTCTGGCCAGTCGGGTTGATCGGACATCACCAGGATCACCTTTAACCCCGGGAGTTGCTCTTCCAATGCTTCAAGTTCCCCTCGAAAAAGCAGATTCTCCTCGGTCCTGTTGCCCCAGAACAGGTGCACATCTCGATCAATCTTTGCATCTCGCATGTACCGAAGCATGCTCATAAACGGGGCGATGCCGATGCCGCCGGCGATGAAAGCCAGGGGGCGGTTCCCTGGGGTGTGCAGGAAACTGAATCTTCCGTATGGGGCATCGATATACGCCAGGTCCCCGCCCTGGGTTTCGCCGATCGTTGACGTGAAGTCCCCGGATTCCTTCACGGTGATCGCAACGGCATCATCCGTTGGACCCGAGGTCATGCTGAAGGGGTGGGATGAAGACATCCTGTCTCGCCTACGGAGTTGAACATGCATGAACTGTCCCGGCAGGTATTTCAGGGGCCTACCCGCAAACTGCAGCGTCCAGGTGTCCCGATTCTCTTTGATGACATCGACAACGGTGAAGGGGCTTTTTCGCATGACATAGATGCCGTGAGTCCGATGCAGTATCAGGAGTACATAGACAGCAGCCAGGACGATCCAGACCCCATACATAACTCGATCGACGGGCTGCAAAAAGAGGTGAAGGAGGGCGAGGGGAAAGGCGACGTAGTTCGCCATGTGCATGCCTTTCCAGAGCTCGTAGCGCAGATGAAGGGTCTTGTAAAGGGAAGCAACCGATGCTGCGAGGAGTACGATGACCAGGGCTGCCAGCCCGAGGAGTCGATGGCCGTCCCACAGCCAATACACCCTGGACACCAGGTCCAGGGTCACGAGCAAAGAAAAATGGAGAAGGAGAAAACCGACGGCAACCCGCCCAAACCATCGATGCAACGATAGCATCTTGTCCAGTCCGAAGCCTCGCTCAATCCACTTGATCCTGGAGCTGAGGACGAACTGGAGGAGAAAGAATCCCAGGCCCAGGATCGCAAACAGCCGCTGCGAACGGTGTAGCGTATCAACACTCAAAAAGTAGGAGGTGTCCATATTCAACGCCACCAGGAGCATGAGGATGGACACCGTCGCCAGCGCTTGTTATTCATGGGTCGTTCCCCCCAGAAACATTCTCTTTGTGAAGATGACCACCTGGCCCTGTGTAGGAGGTGGCCTCTCTGGCAGCATTGTGTCTGAACACGGGCGCCCCTGCTGAACCTCCGGCCATCGAGATGCAGCCGTCGGTCGAGACAGGGCGCGCCCCCTTTCGTTTCATCACGGTGGATCGATGATGGTGGGACGGGTCTGATCTCAGCCTCATTTACCCTTGTTGACATGGCCGTTGATCTCGGCTCGTGTCGATTTTCTCCAGACTTCCACGTCATCGAGAGTCCTCTGGTGCAGAGAGCGGCACCTGGGATCAAGATCATCCTCCACGCCCTGACAGGCCATCTCCTCGATTCCAGGGATCACGGCCAATAGGCGTGGATAAAGCCCGTTGGTCAGGCGTGAACGCTCAACCCGGGCCTACTGTTCCTCCGTCACCAGGTCGTACTTCTCAGCTGGAGACGAGCACTTCGGACAGGGATCAGGAGGATGGGTGCCATCCCAGATGAGGTTGCAGACGCCACACTTCCAGGGCATGGTTGATGCCTCCTTCGGGAGTATCTTTATGTTCCACTTCCGGTCACGAACCCGGGGTACCGTCAGACGATCTGAATGCATTCGGTGTGCCTTCGCATTAATCATGTGTCATGCTGGGTGTCAACGCAGGGGTGCCGGATACGATCCCCGCAGTCCTCTTACCTTAGAGGGCGTGCAAATCCATTTTGCAGCTCGGGCACAATGCAGCTACACGGCTGAAGCTGTCTCCCGTACGGAGCGTCTTAAGCTTCTCGCTCTCCTTGCGCATGCCGTCAACACACGTGGCGCAGTAGGTTTTCTCACAGGTAGGGCACTCGGCCCAACCCTTAGTGTCCGTTGACGATACGGAGCAATGATCACACGTTTTCTTCGCCATTTCACTCATCCTCCCCTGTATTCGACCCTATTTGCATTGTCTTGTGCATTAAAGGGTCATTATTAGACTAACAGAGCTTTGAGCACATGGCAACACAGCCGCCCGTGCTCCCCTGCAAGGTGCCCTCACCTTCAGGTCAATGAGGGATAGGAGACGGGATGAACTTTGCTGCAGAGAGTCCCATCATCGAGTGGGTCTTCAATGCGTTGAGAAGGCGGGCGTCCGTGCCACCGCGCGATTCCGGATGTGGAGGTCGCCACCCCGATCCAGCCAGGCAACACGCCTCATAACAGAATGCTGATACAGGCCATGGGGAACATGAGGCGGCTTCAGGCTAATACCTCAGCAACCGAGGGTTGTGTTGGCGCTGCGGAGGATACCGGGCTTGTTGCTGAGACGTCCATAGGCCGCGGACGCCCTTCCCGAAGGGCTTTGGGGGCGGGGGTGTGGGGGCGAGGCCACCTGCCGTGGTACCTCGCCCCCTTTGAAGCCGCATGGAACGGAT
>SKXF01000080.1 GCA_007128555.1 Clostridia bacterium
AGTTCATCGAAGACCGACGGGCCGCCATCGGGGAGCTGTGGAGAGTGCTCAAACCGGGAGGAAAGCTCATCGTCGGCACCATTGCCGACGACAGCGCCTGGGGACACCTGTACCGCAAGACGGCGGCCTCGGACCCCTCTTCGGTCTTCAATAACGCAGATTTCACCACTTTAAAGGAGATGAAGCGCATCCAGGCGGACCAGGTGACCGCGACCGGTGAGTGCCTCTTCATCCCCCCGGAAGCCCCCGAGCACGCGTTCAACCAGACCCACGAACACAAGCGGGCCGGAAGGGGCCACCGCGGCGGCTTCTTCTGCGTCGTCTGGGAGAAACCCCCCGTTGTGAAGAACCTGGCCTGCCAGCTCTCCCTTTACCCCCTGGCGGGCGCTGACTCAACGACAGGGACCGTCGAGGAGGTGGTCGGAGACATCCTCAGGGAACACCCGGAGGCCGAGGTCAACGCCATGGCGACGCTCCTCACCTCCGATCCGGGGAGCATTGCCCAGCTTCTCACGGAGATCAGCCGCACGCTTATCGACCAGAATCTACCCTTCAGCCTGGTGTGCACGCTATCCAACTGCTGTGGGCTCCCCCGGGAGCAGCGTCATGGGAGGTGAAACGATGAAGGCAGCGGTCATTGCAGCAGGAGGAGCTCCGCCCGCCTCCGACCGTCACCGCTACATCCTCGATGTGGCGCAGGGGAGCCGTCTTCTTGTGGCAGTCAACGGGGGTTCGGATGTGGCGATGCACCTGGGCCTGCAGCCCGACATGATTATCGGAGACCTGGACTCCATGGGCGAGGATGCCCGGTGTCACTTCCTCCGCCCCGGCGGACCCGAGGTGAAAAAATTTCCCTCCCGAAAGGACAGGACCGACACCCAGCTGGCCCTGGAATACCTCCTTTCCAGGACCCCCCGGCCCGACGCGATCACCGTGTGCGGCGCCTTTGGGGACCGCCTGGACCACGGGCTGGCCCTGGCCCTGTACTCGGCATCGCTGCAGATGGCCTCCGAGAACCCGGTATCCATCATCCTGACAGACGGACGCCAGCGCGCGTTCAGCGTCACCGAGAGCACCGTCCTGGCCGGAGAACCCGGAGACACGGTGTCCCTGATCCCCCTGACGCCAAAGGTGACCGACGTACACCTCGAGGGCTTCTGCTATCCCCTGGCCGGGCAAACCCTCGGGTGGGAGATGACCCTGGGGATCAGCAACGTGCTGGCCGCGGGCCGGGCCCAGGTCGAGATTCGCGGTGAGGGCGTTCTCCTGGTGGTTCACACCCCTAAGGAGATGTAGAGGGGCTTTCCTCCGTCGGTCCAGACCTGGGTGCAGATCCCCGCCCGGAATGCCGAGGCAGCCGCCTCTGCCAGTCCCTGGCCAAGGGACTCCGTCGCGTGGGAGTCGCTGCCCAGGGTGACCTGGGATCCCCCCACGGCCCGGTACTCCCGCAAAATCCCGACCGACGGGTAGGGCTTTCCGGGGGGTTGGCGGAGACCCGATCCGTTCACCTCGAGCATCCATCCCCCCTGCACCACGGCCCTGAGAATCCTCTGCACCCGTGGCCAGAGGACCGACCCGGGTTCCAATCCACCCACTCGCTCCCCGTCGGGCGTCCGCAGGAGCGGTCCAAAGCGCTTGGGCAGGTCAAAATGACCCACGGCGTCCATGTCAAAGGATCCGAGCATTTCCTCCATGGCGTCCAGGTATCGATCGTAGTAGGTCTCGGCTTCCCAGCTCCCGGGACCATCGAAACAGTACTGCAACCGGTCGACCACGTGCACAGAGCCCAGGACAAAGTCAAAGGGATAGCTCGCCAGCAGGGCGCGGATGTCGGGCCCCTGCCCCGTGTAGTAGCCGATCTCGATCCCCGCACCCACGCGGAGCTGGCCACGGTGGAGGCGGCGGAGCTCCGTCACCTCCGCAAACATCGCCTCGAGATCCCCGGCACCCGGGATGAAGTCGCCCGGGGCAAACTCGGCGTGATCGGTGAAGCAGAGCCCCGCCAGTCCCCGCCGGAGGGCCTCCTCGCACGCCCGTCCGGGCGGCATCTCGCTGTCGGGCGAATAGCTGCTGTGCACGTGACTGTCATAATCCACGGAGAACCCCTCGTCGCTCATCGATGATCTCATCGGCTGCTGGCCCGGTCCATGTACTGTCCGGTCCGGGTGTCCACCCGGACCACGTCTCCTTCATTGATGAACAGGGGTACCAGGATCTCCGCGCCGGTCTCCATCACCGCGGGCTTTGTGCCGCCGCTGCTGACGGTATCGCCGCGGATGCCGGGAACGGTGCTCTTGACCTCCAGGGCCACGGCCGTGGGCAGTTCCACTCCCACCATCCGGTCCTTGAACGTCAACACTTCCACCTCGATGTTCTCCTTGAGGTATTTCACCGTGTCGCCAAGCTGTTCACCGGACAGGGGCATCTGCTCGTAGGTGTCCACGTTCATGAAGTGATAGTCTTCTCCGTCGGAATACAGGTACTGCATCCTGCGCTTCTCCAGGTGGGCGGGGGGTATCTTCTCTCCGGCTCGGAACGTCTTCTGTATGATGGACCGGGTCATGAGGTTTCGCAGCTTGGACCGCACGAAGGCGGGACCCTTGCCGGGCTTGACGTGCTGAGACTCCACCACCTGGTAAATATCGCCGTCCAGCTCAATGGTCAGGCCGGGGCGAAAGTCATTGGTCGATATCATACACCCAACACCACCAGACTCTTTCCGATTGAAGTCAGGATCTTGGATCCGCTGTCGGTCACCACGACGAGGTCCTCGATCCGGACACCGCCCCATCCGGGGATGTAGATACCCGGCTCCACGGTGACCACCATTCCCGGTTCCAGGGTCGTATCGCCGCGCTTCTGGCTCAGGAACGGCCCCTCGTGAACCGCCAATCCCACG
>SKXF01000150.1 GCA_007128555.1 Clostridia bacterium
AGGGAAACACCGCCGGTCTATGTCGCCGGCTCCAGTCTGGTGTACCGGGACAATCTCAAGGCAATGGCCAGAGTTTCTCTTGATCTCGAGGTTTCCGGGCAACTTCTCCCTGGAAGGCCTTCAAAGACGGCTCTTCTCCTCCAATCCCCCTGCTTAACCGATCCGATCGACGAAGGCTTTCGCAATCCGCCGCCCCATTTCGTCGGTCGACAGGGGGACCATACCGGGGCGGGCCGTGTCGGCCGTGGCGCAGCCCGCGTCCAGCACGTCATCGACAGCTGCCTGTATCTGCCTGGCCAGGTCGCCCCTGCCCAGATCTTCAATCATGAGTGCAGCGGAGAGAATCATGCCCACCGGATTCGCCATCCCGGTTCCGGCAATGTCGGGCGCTGAACCGTGAACGGGTTCATACAATCCCGGGCCGCCCTCGCCCACGCTGGCCGAGGGCATCATCCCAATCGACCCCACCAGCCCTGCGCCCAGGTCACTCAAGATGTCGCCAAAGGTATTCTCCGTCACCATCACGTCAAAAGCCTCGGGATGAAGGACCATCTGCATGGCGCAGTTGTCGACGTAGAGGTGCTCCAGCTCAACCCCGGAATACCCAGGGGCCATCTCCGTGACGACCCTTCGCCACAACCGCGATGAGGACAGGACGTTGGCCTTATCGACGCTGGTCAGCTTCCCTCTGCGCCGTAGGGCGTACTCGAACCCCCTCTTCACCACCCGTTGAATCTGGCGACGCTCGTAGACCAGTGTGTCAACCGCCCGGTCTCCGTCAAGGCTCTGTGGGCCGTAATAGAGACCGCCACCCAGCTCGCGCAGGATGATCATGTCCACCCCCCGTCGAACCACCTCGGGCTTCAGGGGGCTCTGCTCTGACAGGGCAGGCCTGAGCCGGACGGGCCTGATGTTAGCAAACAGACCCATCTCCTTTCTCAGCGCCAACAGCGCAGCCTCCGGACGGCGGTCGTTCGGCACATGATCCCACTGGGGTCCGCCAACAGCACCCAGTAGGACAGCATCGGCGCCCAGGCACGCCGTCATGACCTCCGGGGTGATGGGGTGGCCGGTCGCATCGATGGAGGCGCCGCCGATGGCTGCCTCTTGCAGGCACAGCGGCAGGTGTTGGTCGACCAGGTCCAGGATTCGCCCCGCCTGGCGGATCACCTCGGGGCCAACACCATCACCCGGAAGCAGCAGCACCTTTAGGGTTGGGGCCTTCATGTCTCCCCCTGTCCACAGGCATAACGCATGCGGGCATACGGGATCAGGCCGCCCGCAGATAGGATCCCCTGCAGGAAACCGGGAAAGGGGGTGGCCTCATAGACATCGCCTGAGGAGATGTTCGAAATCAGTCCGCGTTCCGCATCGATCTCCACGGTGTCACCTGCTGTGATCCCATCGACCGCCTCCGGGCACTCAAGGATCGGTAGGGCCACGTTGATGGCATTGCGATAGAAGATCCGAGCGAAGGAACGTGCGATGACGCAAGAGACCCCGGCAGCTCGCAGGGCCACGGGGGCATGCTCCCGGGAGCTGCCACAGCCAAAGTTTTCACCGGCCGCGATGACATCGCCAGGTGCAACCTCCCCCGCGAAGCTGTCGTCGAGATCCTCCATAGCGTGCAGCGCAAGTTCCCCGGGGTCCGAGGTGTATAGATACCGGGCCGGTATGATCAGGTCCGTGTTAATGTCATCGCCGTATGTCCAGGCCCGGCCCTGGTAGCGAATCGGGTTCTGTTTCCTCACGATCAGACCCTCCCTTCCCGGTCCTGCAGCGCGGGCGCCAGTTCACCGGGGTGGCAAAGGTGACCCGCCACCGCCGAGGCTGCCGCCACCGCAGGGCTGGCCAGGTAAATCTCAGAATCCCGATGTCCCATCCGTCCCACGAAGTTGCGGTTGGATGTGCTCACGCAGCGTTCGCCCCTGCCCAGCACGCCCATGTGGCCTCCCAGGCACGGACCGCACGTGGGGACACTCACAGAGCCCCCCGCTTCCACGAAGATCTCCAGGAGACCCTCCCCCAGGGCCGCCGCATACGTCGCCCGGGAGGCTGGGATCACCATCATATCCACATCGGGGTGAACCCTGCGGCCCTGCAGGATCCCGGCGGCGACTCTCAGGTCCTGCAGCCGTCCGTTGGTGCAGGAGCCCACGAACACCCGGTCCACGGGTAAAGCTCCGGCCTCTGTGACCGGGCGGACATTGTCGGGCGCCGGCGGCAGTGCAACCTGGGGCTCGATCTCTCCCACATCAAAGGTCAGTTCCCGGGCATACTGCGCACCGGGGTCTGACCGGAGGGGCGTGAACCCTCGCTGGGCCCGCTCTTCAACGTAGTCAAGGGTCTGTGCGTCCGGATTGAAGATACCGTTCTTGGCTCCAGCCTCGACTGCCATGTTCGTCATGGTTAACCGGGCACTGGTGGACAGGTCCCCGAGGGCCGATCCAACAAACTCCAGGGTGCGGTAAGTGGCCCCGTCGCAGCCGATCTGCCCGAGGGTGTATAAAATGAGGTCCTTGCCGGTCACCCAGGGTTGAAGGCTTCCGTTGAAGGTACAACGTATGGACTCGGGCACCTTCATCCACGTCTCCCCCGTGGCGAGGGTGTAGGCCAGGTCCGTGCTCCCCACACCGGTGGACAGGCAGCCCAGGGCCCCATAGGTGCACGTGTGGGAGTCCGCTCCCAGGATGATGTCACCCGGAAGGACCAACCCCTGCTCCGGCAGGAGCACGTGTTCGATCCCCTCCCCAGGCCCATAATAATGACGGATTCCCTGCTGTCGGGCGAACTCCCGCGTCACCCGCCCAAGTTCGGCGCTCTCGATATCCTTGGCGGGAAGAAAATGGGACAGTACGAGGGCAACCCGATC
>SKXF01000216.1 GCA_007128555.1 Clostridia bacterium
GACATTCAGGTCGCTGCGCGGTCGAATCTCACTCGCATGGTCTCGATTACCTCAGCCATGCTCTAGAACCACTTTACCCAGGGCACCAGGCTCCTCGGCCAGCGTTTCCGCCACCGTGGCATCAAGGGCGCCTTCCTCCAGCAAGGCTTCAATGCTCTGGGGATAGTATAAAGGGGTTGGCCTCGTACTCAGCCTGTCCAACGTATCGCATCGCCAAGTCTACCATCTGTCGGTCAAACACTCGAAGCGCCTCCATGTCATGACGGCTCCTTCCGGTGAGTATCCGTCTGACCTATTGCGAAAGATACCCCTTCATTGCAGGCGCGAATCGGGGAGACCCTCACAGGCCTCCCCCGCTATCTCATGAGTTGAGTGTCTTGGGATCAAGGATATCACGCAGAGCATCACCAACGATGTTGAACGCGAGTACGGTGAGGAAAATCACCAACCCAGGGAACATGACCACGTGCGGCGAGTGACGCATGTGCGAACGGCCGGTATTGATCATCGAGCCCCATTCTGCTGTTGGTGGCGGTACGCCAACTCCAAGGAAGCTGAGCGCGGCCGCAGTGAGAATAGCGCTGCCCAGGAGCAACGTGGCATACACTAGGATGGGACCAAAGCTATTGAGGAGCACGTGTCTGATGATGATGCGCTGCTGGCTGGCGCCGGCAGCACGAGCCGCCTCCACGAACTCTCTCTCCTTAGTTGAAATAGCTGCACTGCGAGCCAACCGTGCAAAGGTAGGCACACTGTACACTGCAACTGCCACCACCACCGCAAGCACACCAGCACCCAGGGCCACGGCAATCAACATTGCGATCAGGATACCGGGAAAAGACAGCATAACGTCGACAATACCGCCCACTACGGCATCGAATACACCACCATAATAGCCACCCAGCAATCCCATAGTGATGCCAACTAAGCCACCCAATCCCACGGCCAGCACGCTCATGACCAATGACAGTCGAGCACCGTAGACCACGCGGCTGAAGATATCGCGGCCCAGCTCGTCCGTGCCAAACCAGTGATCGGAGGTCGGCGACTCGAGCACGCGGGCATAGTCCTGGCGATTCGGCTCGTACGTTGCGATATGGGGAGCAAAAACCCCCACCACGAAAAGCAGTACAAGCATCAACGCTGCAGCAGCGCTGAGTTTATTTCTCCGGAAGCGTCTCAGTAATAGTGTCTTAAATGAACGATCAGCCACACATCATCACTTCCTCCCGCGGCTCAATTGTAAGAGATGCGTGGATCCAGGAAGCCATATACCAGATCCACCATCAAGTTCACCAAGACGAATGTCACGGCCACTAAGATCACGCCGCCCTGTACCACCGGGAAATCGTTGCCGGTGATACCCATCCACATGTAACGACCAACACCGGGCCAGGCGAAAATCATCTCAGCAATCACTGCACCGGCCAGCAATCCACCGAACTGCAGTCCGAGAACGGTGATGACCGGTATCATGGCATTCTTCAGGGCGTGTCGATAGATCACGGTGCGTTCCTTGAGACCCTTTGCGCGTGCCGTGCGGATGTAATCCTCGCGGAGCACATCGAGCATCGCCGACCGCGTCAGGCGGGCCAGGATCCCCATGGCCGCCACGCCTATGGTCAGAGCGGGCATGATGAGGTGCTTGATCGCCTCCACGCTCCAGAAGCCGCCCACGCGACCCGATGCGGGCAACCACCCCAGTCGTAGAGCAAACAGGAGCATAAGTAGCAAACCCAGCCAGAAGTTGGGGAGGGATACTCCGGCCAGGGATATTGTCATACTGATGTTGTCCGTAATGGAGTTCTGTTTTATTGCCGCTGCGACACCGGCAGGAATACCCACCAGCATCGCCAGAGCCATGGCAAAGACGGCCAGCTCAATGGTGGCCGGATACCGTTCTAGCAGGCTGGGTGCCACCGCGCTGCGGGTCCTAATGGATTCACCGAAATCTAAGGTTACCGCTCGCCTCATGTACATGACAAACTGCGTATGCAGCGGCTGATCAAGTCCATAGCGAGCACGAAGCTGGGCGGCCAATTCTTCACCTGCATCTGACGGAACATCAGCCGGGATGAGTAGATCGATTGGATCACCCGGGGTCATGTGAAGCGACAAGAAGACGATGGTTAACACTCCAAGTATCACGGGTATACCAGTGAGCACTCTTCGGATCACGTATGTGTACATCCAGTCTACCCTCTTCCCTTGTGGTCCTCGGCCATATCAGAGGCGGGGCATATAATGCCCCGCCTTATCTCGATCTCTATGCTCAAGATCAGTCGAGATACCAGAGGTGAGTCTGGTAGAAGATGCCCGAGGGAGCCAGGAATACGTCGTTGATCTCCGATCTGGCAGCGTAGATCTGGAACATCCACCAACCAAAGGCCTCGATCGCCTCATCATAGACCAACTGGTTGATTTCACTGTAGTGTTGCTTACGCTCATCAAAGTCCAGAGTGCTGCGCCCAGCGACAATGAGCTCGTTTATATTGACCTGGACTGGATGATCCTTGGGATATTGAGACACATTCCAGTAGCTGGCGCCATCAAGGTTGCCAATGGCCACCGGGGGCTCAGCTGCAGCATTGGAAAGCCAGAGCGTGATGTCGAAGCCGCCGGTGCGAACTGCATCGTAGTAGGGCAAGCGAGCTGCAGTGGTGATCTGGGTACTAATGCCAACGTCGAACAACATCTGCTGGATCATCTGCGTAGCGCGGAGCCACGCCTCATCGTCACCGCGTACGGGCAAATGCAGAACGATAGGCTCTCCATTGATCTCGCGAATGCCGTCTCCACTTGCGTCAACATAACCAGCCTCATCAAGGACGGCTGTGGCCCGGGCCGGGTCGTAGGTATAACTTGGAGCATTTTCATCATAGGCCCAGGAGCCTGGAACAGCCAGCTGGTCCATGGGCACGCCGTATCCAGCATAGGCCACATCGATCAGGGCCTGGCGGTCGATGGCGTAGGCGATCGCCCTACGAAGGTCCAGGTCCGTAACCGTGCTCATGTTGAAGACCAGGCGGGCCCAGTTCACACGGCCGAACTCCATAACGTTGAAGCCGAGATCCTCAAGGCGCTGTCCCTCCTTGGGGGACGCGAAGAGTGCCATGTCGATACCCCCGGTCTCGAGTTCGAGGACCTGTGTCCCTGCATCGGGAATGCCGCGGAAGGTGATACTCTCCAGGTTAGGCATGCCACCCCAGTAATCTTCGAAGCGGTTCAAAACCAGGCGCTCGTCCTCAGCATATTCACCGATCATGAAGGGTCCGGTACCGGCATAGTCACCTGTCTCCCAGGAGCCGGGCTCGAGGATCCATACAGTGAGTATCTTGGCGAGAAAGTCCGGATCCATGCCGCCTAACTCCAAGGTGAAGGTCATGTCACCGGTCGCTTCGTAATTGACGACGTTGGCAAAGCTCCCCGCAGCATAGCGCGGATCCTCAGGATTGGTAATGCGATCAAAGTTGGCGATGATGTCGTGGGCATCAAGCGTCTCGCCGTTGTGGAACTTCACACCCGTGCGAACGTTGAAGGTGTAAGTCAGTCCGTCTTCAGAGACATCCCAGCTGTCGGCCAGGGAGCCATGATAGTCCTCGTCCCTCCAGAAGATGAGGGGTTCACCAATCATGGAAGCACCACAGAGGTCACCGATATTACTGGCGTTATGAATGTCTGGTGGCGGAACATTGGGAGCCGGTTGAGCAATGACAATGGAACCGCCCTCCTGGGGTCCGGCAGGCTCCTCTTCGTCTTCCTCTTCCTCGTCTTCTTCAGGCTCATCGGGCTCGGTGGGCTCACTAGGCTCGTCGGCCTGCTCACCACATCCGGCCACCACCACCAGCGCAAAGATCAACGCCAGGGCGAGGAAAATCCACAGGTATTTCTTCCGTCTCATGTCTTGCACTCCCTCCAAGATGTCTTCACTGTCTTCTGCCCACGTGACCAGAGCCAAGCCGCACATCCAGTCACCAGCCTACACTATCCCCCTCTTCGGTCCTGCGGTCCGGGTAAAATCTCGTCCTCCAACGGAGAGCTGATATGCTCTATGATCGCCATTGCAACTCTCCACGAACAAGACCACCAAGTCCTCCTCTGACCCGCAAGACCCGACAGGTGGTTATCACCACCGTGGCGAAGTATATCGCAAATCCTGCAAACCTCACCAGTGGCTTGTATCCTCTATCTCTTACCTTCTGGGATTCCGCTGCTCAGTCATAAGGGTTCGTTGTCCGACGTCATAATTCCTGCATAGTCGCGCTTTGTCACGCCTATGGAAATCAGCACCAGGGGGCCCAGGCTGGTGGATGGGTCGACATACTCTATGATGCTGGGTCGGTCACTGATAGCCGATCCCGCCTACTCAGCGGGATCGCTGGGAGCGAGGATAGGGGGAGTAGTGCGGTTTCACGTATTATGGCGTGTCATTACGACTCAGGAGGACTCTCTCGTCTGAGAAGAGCAGGCGCTCTGTTCAGACTGCAAACGCCCACCCCTCTGCCTGTAGACTGCAGGCTGCAGGTGAGCGCTTTTCTGTCCACCATCTCATCACTCACGGTGCTTGATCGCCTGGGTTCTGACCGAACATGCTGGTCAGAATCCAGACGACAGCACAATCGCTCGCGTCTATGTCGATATCTAGCCCCCTGCGACCATAGGGAGAATTCGGATCTGGTCATGTGGCCTGACTTCGACATCTAGATCTGTCGTTGAGAGCAGCTCTCCGTTCCTCTGGACAACAACCTGAAGCACCTCATAGCCTTCCTCCGCGATCAGATCTCCAATGGTAGTACCTTCAGCAACATACTGGCTCTTCCGGTTAAGGAGGATTCGTACGGTCATATCGGCGGAACCTCCTCGATGA
This sequence comes from Clostridia bacterium, assembly GCA_007128555.1. The sequence continues at coordinate 4,868 of SKXF01000216.1, forward strand.
TGTCGTGAACACATCTCCATAAGCCCTCCTCTACTGGCACAGGCCCGACAGATCAAGGCGCTCCAGCGTTTCCTGTAGAGGTAAGCCCTCTTCACTCCAGCCGCGGTGTTCGTAATAGTCGGCCAACATGCGGTCGAAGGGTGGGAGGTAGTCAGCAGCTCCACCCGACTTCCTCCGCAGGCGGAGGATTCTGTCGGGCACCACGTCATCTTTGCGACTGAAGCCTCTTCTGACGTTGATCATGCGCTTGAGATTGAAAAGGCGCTCTCCAATCTGCAGAAGGCCCTGAGCATCCACCTCATTGCCCGTGACCCAGGAATACCAGTCAGCAAGTACGGTCAGCGTCACGCCTCCGAATAACGCGAACTTGCAGACTTTAAGTGAGTCCATACAGGCCATCATGTCCTGTGCCAGCGCAGTCATCTTACCCTTTCCCTCAGCCTGAAAACGTTCAAGGGGCTCTTCCACACCTATTTCGGGCATGGCCACATTTCGTTCGAAGACGTGAGTGAAACCCTGAAGATGACAGGCCCCACGATTGGAGGTTGCATAGGCGATGCCGAGACTGGCATACGCACGTGGATCATGCATCGGCACTTCGAGCCCTTTGACATGCATCGAGTACTCAAGAGCCAGGCCTCCGAGCTGTTCGGCTGCATGCCTGACGCCGCGGCTCAACAGCTCCCCAAACCCCTTCCCCTCAGCAATATCCTGCAACATCTGCAGCAGACCCGATGCGCTGCCCCACGGAAGTGCATAGCCAATGTCTTCCTCTGTAACGAGCCCTTTAGCGAATGCCTCCATTGCAAACGAGACAGCAGAGCCCGCCGAGATCGTGTCCATGCCATAGCGGTTGCAAAGCTCATTGGCCTTGCACACAGCCTCCAGATCATCTACCAGGCACATGGCCCCCAGGCTCGCTCCACTCTCATATTCAGGGCCTGCAGACTCATCGCCGGCATAAGGCCCATTTTCCACATGGACCACCCGGCCACATCCTATGGGACAGGCCCCACAAGCAGCCCTACCAGTGAGATGAGTATCTGCAAGACGTTGACCTGATATAGCCTCAGCGCCATCCACCCACGAACCCTGACTCCAGTTCTTGATCGGCAGATCCCCCACAGCTTCGATGGCCTCCATGCCTCCGATCGTGCCGAAGTCGCGCAATGCACTTGTCTTGGAGACAATGTCCCTGGTGATCTTCCGTAAGTGCCTGGTTAGCGCCTGGGGATCGCTGGCAACAGGCCCTGGCCCGGTTCCCAGCGCTACCAGCCCCTTTACTCGCTTCGCGCCCATCACTGTCCCGACGCCGCATCGTCCCGCAGCCCTAGCATCCTTGCCGTCGGTCATGATCGAAGCGTACATAACACCCTGCTCACCTGCAGGTCCGATTACAGCAGTAATCGCTTGCTCGTCGGTCTCTGATCGCAGAGCCTCGTCCGTCGAAAAGGTATCCTCACCCCAAAGGTGTGAAGCATCTCTGATCTCGCAGCCATCATTGTTGATCCATATATAGACAGGAGCATCAGCAGCGCCCTTCAAGATCACCCCGTCGAAACCGGCTCGCCTCAACTGTGTTCCCCATCCTCCGCCTACATCCGACTCGGCCCAACAGTTGGTAAGGGGAGATATGGTGCAGATCGCAGTGCGGCCCGAAGTTGGTACAGCACTGCCAGTAAATGGCCCGTTGAATATGACCAGGGGACTTTGGGGACTGAGCGGGTCAGTACTTGCGTCTGTGTGGCGCCAGATGTATGCAGCTGCGAGACCACTGCCGCCGATGAACTGCCGCACCTCGTCTGGGTCAAGAGGTGTTGTTACGACGGTTCGGTGCGTCAGATCGATCTCCAGGATTTTTCCCACGAAGCCATTACTCAATGTAGCATCCCTCCTTCATGATATTGCCTGGTCTCAGGCCTACGTGTTCCAGCACTAATACCCGGCACGCGAGCCTGGACCAACGCCATCTGTTACAGTAGATCTTCAGCCTGTATGATTGACTGAATATGATGACGCCCAACACCAGGAGCGTCAACTCTTCAAAATCTTCCCTCAATGCCACGAGAGCTTTGAGAATCTGTCTACATAATAGCGAGGAGCCCTCGTGAAGCTCAAGTATGAAACTTCGATCGGTTTTATGCAACGCATCGCGAAATCCAGTTTCATTGAGGATCACGGGGTGGTTCAGACCTCGCGATTGCGTTGCGTCGAGATCCTTCATGAAGGCATCGAGGCGGAGCTTTCGTTCAGCCGGGCCGCTGATCCCAATAGTATAGGGACTCCATTATGACAACGTGGTTAGGCGACGCTTCACGCCTCCACTGCAATACTGTTACCGCTCACTTTATCTGAGTCCAAGTTTCTCTGATTATTTTAACCCTGAGGTATAGAGAAACCCGGGGTAGATCCCCGTGTAGGTGGCAAGATGGGAGTACAGACGGTGGCGAACTCACTTATCACCCGTTCAATGCTTGCTCTTCGACGACGGTCCTGTCTCGCATGTCGGTGTCCAAAAGAGCGGCCCTGCATCGATTGTTGATGCGTCGCGCCTTCCTGTGTGCGACGGACGATGTTGACTACAGTATTGCCTTTCAGCGCAAGCTCGGCGCCGGCTTCTTTGGTAGCGAGGGATTCATCATGAAGAGACTATCCGGACCAGGCATGGCTTTCATTGAGATCGATGGCGAATGCATAACCCGGGAACTGGCCTCAGGAGAAACGATTCGTGTAGAAGCCGGATCGGTTGGAGCGTACGAAGAAACCGTCTCGATGGATATTCAGATGGTCAAGGGGATCGTCAACATGTTCGCAGGCGGTGAGGGACTCTACCTGACGACCCTCACGGGTCCCGGAAAAGTCTGGCTTCAGACGATGCCGATCCAAAGCATGAGCGGTGAGCTGTCGAACTACCTGGGAGGCAAAAAGTAGAACCTTAGGCCATCATGGCTTCATACTGAGAGATGAGACTTAATAACATGCCAGAAGAGCCCTGGATGTTCGTAGCAGGTGACGATGGAGGCACAACCCTTGAAAGCAGACGGATCTAGCCCTGCAGGGAACACCCGGTACTGGTGATTCCCGCGGGGCCTCTGGTTCATCGATCACCTCGGATACATGTCAGGCCGAAACCTTGGTGGTACATGATCAGCGCAGATGGCCGTTGACGCATAGCCATTGTTATGCCCGAACCTACCAGGATCATGCTTAGGGCGAAGAAAAGCTGTACCGCCCGTGACTAATGAGACTGAGCAAGTATACTAGAGCAAAGCTCAAAGCATACCATAGAACCGATGATCTGAAGAAGACTGAGAACAAGCGTCGATGGAAGGATCACCCTTCGATGATACGTACTCGTGGTGCTTCCACACAAGGGGATGGTGCCGTTCACTGTAATCTCCGGTCCCCGTTTCGAGAAATATCGGGGCGTTGCGTTCCTGGATCCGTTTTCTGGAGGTCGGAGAACACTGCATTCAAAGCAGCGACTTGCTCCACCGTATTTCCGGCCAATGTGGGCCACCAGCACCGCCAGGAGAACGGGAACCCCATAGTAGCCTGGCTCGAGCCATAGTCCCTCAAAATCCCATCTCCTGAAAATGATCGAATATCAGCCAATGGATGCCAGTCACTGCTCGAACCAGAAAGCATGTTACCAATACCAGAACGGACCCCAAGAGCAACAATTCAAATAGCATGTGCTGCTTCACTATGCGCCTCCTCTGCGGTCACGATTGCGGTTTCTACCAATGAGTACGGAGCCTGGGAATGAACCTATTGAAAGTTTCTGGCATTGATCCCATCTGGACCGATTGGTCTGTACTACGTGGCTAATCAGCCTGCCTATGTTTCCCTTCCTCTCGCCGCTCTGGCTACTGCTCCCGCTCGTGGTTCCCATTGTCAACAACTGCGTGCTAGAGGCACATGTCAGTCGGATAGGCCAGATGCTGACTGGAGCCCTGCTCTATATTCCATGGTGAACCCAGACCGTCCGAGAGGAAGACACCCTTCAGAGCCATGGCAAGGAACAATGCGGCCGTGACGCATCGGACGGGGCCACTGGTTTGACGGTCAAGAGAAGGGCAGATCGAGGCAGCGTTCCTGCCGTGCGAACTGCTGATCGCTCCGCATAGTAGACAAAGCACACCTATCATATCATGGCTCGACTGGCATCGATGGTGGGCGAACCGGTCACCGACAGATAAGCGTGGGCAACCTCTGTGTCTCAACAAGAACGTGTTACGGACAAAACGGATCGACAGTACCTGCGCATCCTCCTGCCCCTGTTGCAGGGGTTTTCATCCCCGAGACCGCAATATACCAATACTAGCAGGACACAGCAGGTTCAGTCTGGAACTTGTAACCGGGTTTCTAAGGATAAAGTGTTACCATCCCCAGGCAACAAGTGGAAGGTGTTGTATTGGTCAATTGGAAAGGCAGGTGTACTGCTCTTCATGGATATAGTGAAAACAGCAACACTGGTTCTAATCTGCGGCTTAGCTGTAGTTGCAGGGTGGGCATTTATAGTGAGCGAGCAGATTGAGAGGTCCATTCTTGATGCCGGGTTCTACGCGGACCTCATGGAGGAGGCTGACATCCCCGTCATTCTTCACGCCCAGATACTGGACAGCCTGCGGGAGGAAATGCTCGAGGGGGCACCCCCAGACGCTGCAGATGCGTTTGTGAGTTCGCTGGGCACGGCTCTTGAGCCACGATGGATTGGCGAACAGATGAACGTGGTTATCAGAGACATGGTAGCCTTCATCAGTGGTGAACAGGAATCACTGACTGCGGTGATTGATCTTCATGAAGTTAAGGAAAGATTCCGGCACGAGTTAAACACGGCCATTGCCGAACTCCCCGACGAATACCGCGACGACCTGGATTTCCTCGATGATCCCGACGCAGAGCCGGGTGATCTGCTGGACGCAATAGATATGCCCGACCACCTTATACTGGAGGAGTTTTGGCAGAATGGAGATGGCGCACTTGGCGAGGTGGCCTCCCGAATTCAGCGCTACCGCAGATATCTCCGTTGGTTCTCACTGACTGTTCTGATAATACTGATCGTTTTGACTTGCCTATTAGTAGGACCAGGACACGGCCTCCAGTGGTTCGGCGGCGCAACAATACTATCGGGCTTGCTGTTTGCCCTGGCGCTTTGGTTAACGGGCTTCGTGCTTTCGCCCCGATTTGCAGAGTTTGATTTTGTTACCGCCGCAGATTTCGCTGATATCCCATGGCTTATGACAGCAGTCGAGTTCACCGTGAACCGCCTGTACGCAGCCCCAATCATGTACTCGGGTATCGGGCTCATAGTCCTTGTCGCCGGTCTTGTTGTGACAAGGATTCGCCCACGGACATCCAACCGAACTGGGTGAATATCTTCTACTCGCTCGATGGGCAACCCATCTGACCTCATCTCGGAACGCCAAGGTTAACACTCTATGACTTCTGCCGAAGATCTACACGCAAAGAAACCCCGGAATTGCCTGACATTCCGGGGCTTGATGCTGGTACGCCCTGGAGGATTTGAACCCCCGACCTACTGATCCGTAGTCAGTCGCTCTAATCCACTGAGCTAAGGGCGCACGCTATGCGGAGGAGGAGGGATTCGAACCCTCGCTAGGGCTTGTCACCCTACTACAGGTTTAGCAAACCCGCCCCTTCAGCCTGACTTGGGTACTCCTCCACGTCAATTCTGAGTGCCACCACAATCCGTGGCAGGTATTAATGCTAGCATATTTCCCGGGTCGATGCAAGGAGCACTGGGGCAACTTCAGCCCTGTGTATAACATGTGGAGACTATTCTCGGGCCAAATACTTATCAACATGCATTGGCCCTTATCCACACATAAACCCCGAGTTATCAACACTCTGACGGCACCAAACAGCCCTGAAGCCTTATTCCTTCTTGCATCTCAACTGTGGATAACTATTTGGCGGAGGGGGTGGGATTCGAACCCACGGAGGGCCTAAACCCTCGGCGGTTTTCAAGACCGCTCCGATCAACCGGACTCCGGCACCCCTCCGCTCGTCAACTTCTATTGTAACGTACA
>SKXF01000351.1 GCA_007128555.1 Clostridia bacterium
AGGAAGGAGGAGGAGGAGGAGGAGGAGGAGAGCAAGCCCCCGCCCGCAAGCAGCAGCTCGAAGAATCCCCTGAGGAAGAGGGATAGTGAATGGAAAAGTCGAGCATCATCGAGCACCTGAACGATTTGAGAAAACGACTCCTCTGGGCAATCGTTGCCTACCTGGCTTCAGCGGGCATCTGCTTCGGCTTTGCGAGCCAGATCAGGGATATTCTCAGATCCTTCGGAGGAGAGATTGAACTCGTATATATCTCTCCATCAGAAGCTCTTCTCACCGACATCAAGGTTTCACTTCTGGCCGGCCTCTTCGTGGCACTACCTTTCATCCTTTACCAGATCTGGATGTTCGTGGCCCCAGGACTGCATCGGCAGGAGAAGAAGTACCTTGTCTTGTTGGTATTCGCCTCCCTGGTCCTTTTCCTGTCTGGAGCAGGCTTCGCCTTTGGCGTTGTGCTGCCCTTCGCCATGGCCTTCTTTCAGAGTTTCGCAGGTCCGGGGCTGGTGGCCATGTTCACCTACGATCGATATATTCAATTCGTGGGCACTCTCACCATCATCTTCGGTCTGGTGTTTCAGCTGCCCCTTGTCATGGTATTTTTGGCCTACGTCGGCGTCGTAAGCCCCGAGGGGCTGCGGCGGCATCGGAAACTGGCCCTACTCATCGTCTTTACGGTGGCAGCACTTCTCACACCACCCGACCCCACCTCCCAGATTCTCATGGCAGTCCCCCTGATCGTGCTTTACGAGATCAGCATCATCCTCACCAAGATCGTCGTCAGAAGAAAGCGGGCCAAGTAACCCAAAGACCGGGTTCGTGCGCAGCAGGTTTTGCAAGGTTCACTGAGTAACGTCACTCCCGTTCACCCCCTTATGCAAACAGGACGACAACCTTCAGGATACAGGCCCCATTGGGGAAGCCGTCAGCATGTTCACCGCACCACCACCTCCCCGTGCCCATGCCGTTTCAGTGGAGTTCACCCCGTTCGGGCCCCATGTTACAATGAAATCAACGTACACAGTGATCCAAGACTCATGACGGCCCCCTAAGGAGATCAACGTGGATCTACTGCTCACCCTCGGCATGGTCGTCGTCGCTGGACTTATCGGCGGCAGGCTGGCCCAAGAACTCAAACTGCCCTCGGTCACGGGTTACTTGCTGATCGGAGTGCTCCTCGGCCCCTCGGTCACCAACCTGGTGACAACGGAAGACATGGCCGCCCTGGACCCGGTCAGGGCCTTTGCCATGGGATTGATCGTGCTATCCATAGGTGCGGAGCTGAGTTGGCCCTTACTGAGAAGTAAGTGGCAGAACTTTGGCCTGCTATTTGCCGGGGAGAGCCTCGGTACGCTCATCCTCGTCTCCGCGGCGGTATACCTGGTTTCGCGCAGCCTGGCCTTGGCGCTCATGCTCGGAGTCCTGTCTCTGGCCCCGGCGCCCACGAGCATCCTGGGGATCATGCGGGAACACAACGCGCGTGGACCCTTTCCCAGGGTGGTGATGTCACTGGTGGCGCTGGACAACCTGTGGTGCATCCTGGCTTTCACCATCGTCACCACCACGCTCAACCTACACTACTTCGGCATGGAAGCAGAGCGTGGCCTGTTGGCGCACGTGACCATAGAAGTCGGGGGCGCCCTGGTGCTGGGTGCCTGCCTGGGACTGGCCGGAATCACGATCGCCAACCGGATGCGGCTTCCACGACAGCGTCTGCTGCTGGTCACCGCCATCATCTTTATCCTGGTAGGCCTGTCACGTCAGCTGGGCATCTCGTACCTGTTGGTCGCACTGATCACCGGTGCAATGGTGACCAACCTGACACCGAATGCCAGGCGTTTCTTCGAGAACATTGAGGCTATCGATGCCCCGGTGCTCATTATCTTTCTCACACTGGCCGGAGCCAATCTACAGCTGCAGGCTCTGCCCACCCTGGGGCTGCTGGGCAGCATCTACGTGTTGTCTCGCCTCGCAGGCAAGCTGCTCGGATCTCGACTTGGCGACGCGACCTGCCGACTGCTACCCGATCGGTGCAACATGATTGCCCCGGAGCACCGCAGGCAGGTAGGACTCGCCCTTACACCGCAAGCTGGTGTTGCCGTTGGACTGGCCCTATTAGCCGAGGAGCGGCTGCCCCTGCCCGAGGGCGTCGTGGTGACCGTCATACTGGGGTCCGTCATCTTCTTCGGACTGATCGGACCGGTCCTGGTCTTGAGGGCCCTGGAACAAACACAGTCCCTCGGCGTGGAGGACTCGTAGGATTCACCAATTGGAGGAGGAAACAATATGCATCTGCTCGTAGCAGTCATAGACGATCCGGGGAAGATGGAACCCATACTCGACCAGTTCTACGAAAGCGGGATCGGTGGCGCCACAGTGCTGGACAGCATGGGGATGGGGCACCTGATCGCCGATCACTACTCCATATTCTCCCGCTTTGCGGACCTCACCGGATCCCAACAGGGCAGCACCAACAGCAAGGTGATGTTCACGGTGGTGCGGACCGAGGAAATCCTGGAGCTGGCCATTGAGATCATCAAAGGTGTGGTCGGCGATCTCAGCCAGCCCGACACGGGGCTCCTGTTCACCCTACCGGTGGGGCGAGTCGAAGGCCTGGACACCCCGCTACGGGACGACTGAGCCCGTCATCCGGTGCCACCTGGCGGACTGCGCCTCTCGCGAGCAATGTCGAATCATCCAGGCAATGCTTCGCTCCATTCGATGATGACGACCAGAACCCTGGCGACCGAAACAAACACGATTGCGTCGAATCTGTTTTTCAAAGTGAGGGAGCATAGCAACGGAATCTGATCCCGACAACAGGGTGGAGGACGAAGATGGAGACGATTACATACCAGATAA
>SKXF01000265.1 GCA_007128555.1 Clostridia bacterium
GAAGGATCGTGGGCTTACTTTCCCGGTGCACCTCCCGAATGACGTCCTGGACCTCGGCTTTTGACTTGGGATCAAGGCCTGTCGTTGGCTCATCCAGGAGCATGAGCACGGGAGAGGTCAGCAGCGCGCGGGCAATGGACACTTTCTGCTGCATGCCCCGCGACAGGTTTTCAACCGGGCGGGCGAGATAATCTTCATTGAAACCGAAAGATTCCAGGATATCTTTTGCCTTCTGGTATCCGTCCCGGGGGCCAATCCCATACAGCCGAGAGGCGTAGCTTAGGTTCTCCCACGCCGATAGCTTCTTGAAGAAGGCGGCATCCACAGAGACCCGGTTGATGAGCCTGCGCACGGACATGGGTTCGGTGACCACGTCATGTCCGTAAACGGACAGTTCGCCCCGGTCTGGTAACAGTAGGGTCGCGATGAGCCGGATCAGGGTGGACTTGCCGGATCCATTGGTCCCGAGGATTCCGAAGATCTCGCCCTCGGAGACGGAGAATGTGACGTCCCTGACTGCCCAGACGGGCGTCTTCTTCGCCCGGAGACCGTTGAAGTGCCAGAGCGAGCCCTTCTGTCGATGTGCTTTTGTCTTTCGCTCATAGAAAATTTTCGATGCCTGGGAACATACCACTGCCTCCATTGAAATACCTCCCGTTCTGTCTTGCACTGAGGGCGGAATGAGCCAGGGCTGGACCAGTGAAAAGGAAAGGGGGCCCGGGCTTCCGCCCGGACCCCCTGAGAAAGCGGTGGGTACCTACGTACGAATCCGGACGTACTGTGAAAAGGGCGCATTGAGGCCACGACGTGCGTGTGCCTGGTTGATGATGAATCTGAAGGTGCATCGCTCAGTCATGCCTCACCCTTCTCTCCACAGTCGTCACGGTAACTATACCCTCGAATAATACCCATTGTTGGAAGCAGCGTCAATATGTTCGAACCTGAATGGAACACGATTGTAACAATGAGGAGTTCTTAGTGGTTTTCGCGAACTCCTGTTCGTCACCTGCCTGACTGTCCAACATCTCGTTGGGCACAGGGTGAGTCAAAGCACCGTGTATCGGTGGCTCAAGGCGGAGGATCCTCTCCTGGCTCCAGGACACCAGGTGGAGGGTCGGGGTCGAGCCAGGAGGGATCGGAGGAAGTACTTCCAGCTGCCCGAGCAGCCCAATGAACGATGGCAGGTGGATATTACCTGGATCGATGTTGTTGCTGATTATGAGATGTACGAGGCGACCAACGCATTGACGACGCAACCCGCTTCCGCTGTCAAGTGGAATTTTAGCAGCACACACCACGCAGGACGTCATGTATATCCTTGAGAAACACGGAGGATGCAGAGAAGGCTCGCAGGCGAACGGATCATCCGGGCCAGTGATAACGGTCCTTCGTTTGTGAGCGAGCGGTATCGGAAGCGGCTCAGAAGTAATGGCGTGCCCATCATCCGCAAAGCATGGGTCACTATCACCAGAGCCTGAAGTACGAAGAGATCTGGATCAACGCCTGCGACGATCCCATTGAAGCGCGCGATTGGATTAAACGATACCGAGAACACTATGCGATCAAGAGGCCGCACCAGGTACTCGACCGCGGCGCATCGGCTGATCTTCATGCCTCACGACCCACCTGTCAGATAGGCTCAACTGCAACCTGAGTTGATGCTTGGCGGATCAGGGTTCAAGCATATACAATGATGCAGGAAGCAGTCGGATGGGGCGTTGCCGATTGGCTGCTGTTTCAGGTGAGCAGAATCGAGGATCTCGCCAGTGGCTGGTGCGCCCGAAAATGCATTCGATGATCAAACACCATAACAACGACTGGCGACGACTACCGACATGACATCACCATCAGGGCTGGACACACTCTATTGGCGCAATGATTGTTCTTCAATGCAGCCTGCCGGACAGCCGGCGGCTCTCTCCAATCACTGGTCGGTGGGGTGGTACGGATTCCGTTCGTTGGTCGGAGCTAGAGACTAGGGCACAAGGCCAAAGGTGAGACGCCATTTGCTCGAGCCAAATGGGAGGAGCCGTGTAGGATCAACATGGAACGGTATGACTTAACCCCAGAATACTCCATATCCCGTGTGATCAAAGGAGGTTGGCAGTTGGCCGGCGGTCACGGGCCGGTTGACCAGGAGAAGGTGCTTGAGGACATGCGGCTGTATGTGGAGGCCGGGATCACCACCTTCGACTGTGCTGACATCTACACGGGTGTCGAGGAGCTTATCGGCCAATTCCTGCGTCGCTCTCGAGACGCGATGGAGGATGGCTCCCTGCCCAGGGTACAGATCCATACCAAGTGTGTTCCCGATCTTGATTCCCTGCCCGTGTTGCGCAGGCAAGACATAGTAGCCATCGTGGACCGGTCGCTTCAGCGGCTCAATGTCGAGCGACTGGACCTGGTGCAGTTTCACTGGTGGGACTATACGATTCCAGGATACGTGGATGCGCTGGCCCACTTGCAAACCCTTCAGAAGGCGGGCAAGATCAGAGAGATCGGCGTAACCAACTTCGACGTAGCTCATCTGGAGGAGATTTTGCATGCAGGGATAGGCGTTGTGTCCAACCAGGTGCAGTATTCGGTGCTAGATCACCGTCCTGAGCGGGGCATGGTGTCTCTGTGTCAGCGGTGGGGGATTGCTTTGCTCTGCTACGGCACAGTAATGGGTGGATTACTCTCGCCCCGGTACCTGGGTGCGCCAGAACCGGACCATCCTGAGAATCGCTCAGTGGTTAAGTACAAGCTGATTGCTGACGACTTTGGTGGCTGGGACCTGTTTCAGCAGATGTTGACCACTCTCCGGGAGATCGGCCATAAGCACCGTGTTGGTATTGGAGCCGTTGCCAGTCGGTACGTCCTGCAGAAGAGTGGTGTGGGTGCCGTGATCATTGGAGCCCGCGATGCCCGCCACTTGCCAGAGACGGTGCGCCTCTTTGATTTTGAGCTGGATGAACAGGACCTGGAGGCCGTCGGTCGTGTGGTGCGGCAAGCTCTGGGACCCGACGGGGACGTTTACTCCGCCGAGCGAATGAAGGGCCAAAGACACGCAGCCATCATGAAGTACAACCTGAACAAGCAGTAACGCTCCCTGGCCAGGGCCCATTGCGTAGGACGTCCGCGTTCTGTGGGCCGTTCCGGCTGGTAGCATCTTTTTCGCAGTCTGGGTATGGAAACCCCGACATCCCCAGGTCGCGTGGTGCGTTGCGGCTCGCGTTACTGAATCTATTGCCGGCAGTATTTTACAGGATTCCCCCTCTCTAGTCCACAGGGCCAGGGTGATTCCCTGGCATATGACTCCAACTGGACGTGGCATGTCCTCGGGTTCGATGGTGAGGACATTTTCTTTGGCTAGCTGGTAGACCACGAGGGGAGTTCGAGTACTTCTCGTTGGGAGAACTCCAGTCGGTGAGAGGGCCGCTGGGTTTGCCCATTAACGTGACACATAAACCATGTACCTGCGTGTCGCCGGAGGCAGCCCGCATGAATGCCGAAGTGGGTAGCCAGAACAACGAAAGGGTCCGGGCCTTCGCCCGGACCCGCGAGAAACCGATGGTTGTCGAAGCGATCACTGAGCGCGATCGGTGATGACTCGCAGCGCACTGTGCCCCGCCTCTTTACGTCTCTGCTGGGGCGCTTTCGTTGTCGGACTCCTTTTCGTCATCGGAGGACGAATCGGAGAACTTCCGCAACGCCTGAGCCATTTCCCGCAGACGCCGATCTGCCCGGCCGAAGACCGTGTCGGGGGGATACTGCCCGTCATCTCCTCGCTCACCCGCTGGCATCCCGGTGAGGCGTTCTATGGCCTCCCGAACATCCTGGACCGCCCATACGTGGAACTTGCCCTCCTCGACAGCGGCAACCACTTCATCGTTGAGCATCAGGTTGTCGGTGTTCGTCTCGGGTATCAAGACCCCCTGGTCCCCCGTGAGCCCCTTTGCCTTGCAGGTGTAGTAAAAGCCCTCGATCTTCTGGTTGACGCCACCGATGGGCTGCACCTGTCCCTTCTGGCTGATCGAGCCGGTTATGGCAATTGACTGCGGGATAGGTACATCGGCCAAACTGGACAGAATAGCATACAGCTCAGCCGTGGAGGCGCTGTCCCCGTCGATCCCCCCGTACAACTGTTCAAAGGTGATGCTGGCAGACAGCGATAGGGGTTTGTCGTGGGCAAACAGGCTCGCCAGGTAACTAGAGAGGATGAATACCCCCTTCGAGTGACTGGAGCCGCTCATCTTTACCTGGCGTTCCACGTTGACGACCCCCTCATCCCCGAGGTAGACGTTGGCTGTGATCCGGGAGGGGTGACCGAAGGAGTAGTCTCCCAGGTCGAGGACGCTCAGCCCGTTGATCTGGCCGACGACCTCTCCCTCGGTGTCAACCATGATCTTGCCCCGATCGATGGCCTCGCGGATATGATCCTCCACCAGGCTGGAGCGGTAGATCTTCTCTTTCACGGCCCGGTTGACGTGTTCATCCAGGACCAGGTCGCTGTCCTCGGATCGTGCCCAGGCGTCGGATTCGTATACGATGGCCACAACCTCGTTGAAGCGGGCTGAGAGCTTCGTCTGATCCTCGGTCAGGCGGCAGCTGTAGTCCACGATCCGGGCGATGGCTGTCGGGTCAAAGGGAAGGAGATTGTCGCGCTTGCATACGGTGCGTACGAAGCTCCCATACTGTTGGAGATATTCATCTGTGCGGTCCATGCGAATATCAAAGTCTGCCTTGATCTTGAAATGCTTGCGGAAATCGTCATCGTAGCTGGAGAGCAGGTAATACAACAGTGGTGATCCGATCATCACGATCTTGACATCGAGGGGGATCGGTTCAGGTCTTATGGCCGTCGTGGGAACCATGCGATATTGCTCGCCGATGTTCTCCACTCGCACATTGGTGTTCTTCAGGCTTCGCTTCAGTGCTTCCCAACTAAGGGCATTGACCAGGACGTCCTCCGCCCGGAGCAGGATGAAACCGCCGTTTGCCCGGTGCAGGGCGCCCGGCTGGATGAGGGTATGATCCGTCACCAGGGTGCCCATGCTGCTCTCGTACTCAATCTTACCGAGGAGGTTGTAGTAGGTGGGGTTGGTCTCTTCCACGACCGGGGCCCCCACGGTTTCGGCATTGTTGACCAGCAGGTTGACCTGATACCGGGCAAAAACGGACGTGAGCTTCCGGGGAACGACATTCATCATGTCGCCTTCGCCGTCTTCACCTTTGAACTGGTCCAGGTGTTCGACGATATCATCATGAACGTCGTCAAGGTACTTGCAAACATCGGCAAAATCGGAGTATTTTTCCTGCAGCTGCTCCACCAGCGGCTTGATTGCGAAGGAGCCCATGGTCTTTTCCAGGTCCCGGATCGAGGCCTTCACTTCCTTTTCGAGCTGGCGCACCTGCCGCACGGCCTTCCTGATCTCGTGCTGTACTTCCGTGCCCTTATCCTCAATCTCGCGCCGCTGTTCCGTATCCAGGGATTGGAACTCATCGTTGCTCATGGGCTTTCCCTCTTCGTTGAGGGGGATGGAGGCGAAACCCCCGGTGCCCTTCTGCAGGGCAAAACCCTGCTCTCGAACCCGGTCTTCGATCGCTTGCAGAGCCTCCGTGGTCTTGCGTTGGAACTGCTCAATAATCTCCGTTCGGCGCTTCTCGAAGTCGCCGCCCTCGAATTCATTGACGATTGCCGTGCGAGCATCCCCGACCAGTTCCTCCATGTCAGCCTTGAAGGCAATTCCTCTGCCCGCCGGCAGAGAAAGGGCCCAGGGCGCGTTGGGCTCAGAGAAGTTATATAGGTAGCACCAGTCCCTTGGCGTATCGAGGCTCTCTGCCTTTTGTTGCATCGCTACGCGGGCGAAGGTGCTCTTGCCCGTTCCCGGGGCACCTGACATGAAGATGTTGTAGCCGGGACTGGACACCTCGAGTCCAAACTTGACCGAGCGGACTGCTCTTTCCTGCCCGATGATGCCGTCGCTGTCCGAGTATGCGGTGTCTGCCTCCCCGGCGAAGATTTCGGGTGAGCACCGATTCCCCAGTTCACTCGGTGTGAGCTCGCGGGGCCATTTGTTTGGCACAGTATATCTCCTCCCACACATCTAGTTGGGTCTTTACAACGGGATAGGTCACAGAAGTATTTTTCGCCAGCGAGACGAATTTACCTGCATGGGATGACAATGAACTCTCACCTGTGCCCCGTCCGGTTGCCGTTAGTCTTCGAGATCTTCCCTGTCTTTATGAATTCGGTGGGCTGATGGGATCCACGGGCGATCCTGCTCCACAAGCTATGCACAGGTTCAGGGGAATACTCATAACGGTAAGTCCTCAATCCTAGACTGATAAAGGAGAAAGGAGATCTGTCTTGCTGCGTCCTGGACTGCTTGCCCTCACGTTACTGATGCTGGTCGTCGCCTCATGCACCCGCACGCCCGGGCCGCGAATAGCCAGGAGGCCCGAACCGGGACCGGATGCCTCGCTGCCTCATGTGTTTTGGGAAGCCGAGTTCTCAGCAGGGGACGTCAGGCTGGCCAAGGAAGCCGGGGAGCGAGTGCTCATGGTCTACTGGACAGACGGTGAGGGTGCAGACCTGGCATTTCTCAACCTTGCCGGAGAGGTCCTGGGCCGAAAGCAGCTGCCGGGTTTGATCCACGTAGCGGGGTATCGCGTGGCGGGCGACAGGATCGAGGTGCTGTATCAGAGCACCTCAGGGGTGATTCTGATGTTCGGAGTTGCTCCCGGAGGTAATATTGTCTCGTCGGAGTTCGAGGAGCCCTACCCCTGGGATGTCCTGGCCCTGGCTATGGCAGGGCCGTTGGAGATCCTGGCTGAAGATAATCAATGGATTTATCGCATGGGGCTTGTACAGAAAGACGGCGGATGGCTGTTGAAGACAACGATCACCGGGCCCGCGGGGGCCCGGTGATGATCTCAGACAAGGTACGCGTTTTCCTCCTCTGCGGCCTCCACGGGGATGTCCGATGCACCCCTGGCTGAGTTGACCATCCTCTGTACATCGTGGTAGGGCCAGAAATGGGTGAGAAGGAGCCGCCCCACTCCGGCTTCCTTAGCCATGATCGCTGCCTCGGAGGCGGTCATATGGCCACGGAATCCCCTTTGAGATTCCTCCAGGGACGCCTCGGCGAGGAGAAGATCTGCCCCTCTGGCGATTTCAACGACCCCGGGCGAGTACGCTGTGTCTGCCGTGTATGCCAGGGTCCTGCCACCGGCGGTGACCCGAACGGCGTAGCACAATAGCGGATGATCGGTCCTGGCAAAGCGGACCTCGAAGGGCCCTAACTGCAGTATGTCATCTTCCGTGATCGGGTGCCCCTTCACTGCTTCCTTGTAGCTGAGTCGGGCGAATTCCTCGCGGGGCAGTGGGGGTGCATATACCGCCATGGCAGCCGGGTCCTGTCGACCGCGGAGGTCCGTGTCGGCGGCGTAGCGCAGAACGTTTATGTCTGAGCTGTGATCCCCGTGCAGATGGGAGAGGATGACGTTGTTCAGCCCGTCGAAGCCGACGTGGTTTTGCAAACGCGCAACCACTCCACTACCGCAGTCCAACAGCAGCGAAGCATCACCGTGCTGCAGAAGGTAGCCGGGGCAGGCGCCCCCCGGTGGAGGAAAGGGAGAATAGCGTCCCAGTACGATGAGCTGCATCGGCAGATCGCCTCCCTCGCTCAGCTGTTGATCCTGTCCAGAAAGGCAGGCTCCCCGGTGACCTGTTCTGCGATCCTCCGGGCCTTCTCGATCTGTGCAGCGGTTCCCTCGGCCAGAAGCCACACCGCGCCCTCCGCGCCGGCGATGCCACCTGAGGAGATGTGCTGGGAAGCGACGCCGGACAGGATATGAAGGGCCTCGATCTCTGTGATAATCTCGCCCCGAACCGCGACCATGCGCGGGGGATCCGGGTTGTAGTCTGCATGGCAGTTGAGTGTTTCCGCCACGTCATAGATGTCCTGGGCAATGCATTTTTCCAGGCCGACGGGGATGACCAGGCGGAGTCTCCTGCCTGCGATATGCCCCAGGGCAGCCCCTATGCTGCCGCCGCCACCGAAGCCTCCGATGAGTATGCCCGCCACGCCCTTTTCGTAGTTGAGGGCGTTGGCCCCTTTGATGTACACATCATCGGGCTGCATGTGCTGCAGGGCGGAGAATCGGTCCAGGGTCGGGTCCACTTCTCCTTTCCGGAGGATCACGTCAGGGCGGCGGTCGGGAGGGATCAGGGATTTGCTGGTGTCGGCGGGGAGGGTGTGCCCAGATAGATATTGATGGTGAGGAAACGCCTCGCCCAGGATCTCCTCCACCACGCAGGCGTTGGTCGATCCTGTGCAGATGAGGACCGTTCCTCCTTTCAGGGCTTGTTTGACCGGTTTCATCTGGGCAACGGCCCTGCCAATGAGGCGCTTGGATTCGGACGGGGTAAATACGAAATGGGTGGCCGGCATGCAACCACCTTCCTTTCAGGGATTAGTCGCCGTGAACTTCGAGAACATCTCCATCGTTGAGCACATAGTCTCGCCCCACCATCTGAGCGTCGAAGGTGTGTTCCCCCCATACCCGCGCATACCTGAACTGGGCGCCGATATCCTTGTGGATCTCACGGGCGAGATCAAGGGCCGTCGAACCCTGGTCCAGCACAAAGGGTGCCGAGTAATCGGGAGAACGGCCGGGGGGGCGGGTGTAGACTCGAATCTTCCCCAGCAAATGCCACAAGGATCGGTTCAGGGTGTCCATGTTCGTTCCTGTTTCCACGGATACGCGCAGGAGGGGTAGCTGGGGGTGATTGGCGTCCCGCCACATCTCGGCCAGTAGTTCCAGCCGGAGTTCGGCCTCTTCATCCTCGAACTTGTTCGCCGCCAGTAAGGCCGGGTAACTCCCTTGCTCGGTCTGTTCAGATCCGGCTATGAACTCATCCCAGTCTCCCGGAGGTGAGCAGAGGTGCAAACCCTTCTCCTCCAGGTAGGCCATGGCGGCCTCAGCCTGCCCGAGCAGGTCATCATCGGACAGATCAAAGACCAGCAGCATCCCGTCGACAATCCGGAGGACTTCCTGCAGCCAGGGCGGGGACATCTCTCGGTGAAGGGGGGGGAGATCGACCAGTTGAACCTGGACGTTTTCGTAGGGCATCATGGCTGGCAGGGGCATCACCGTGGTGAAGGGGTATTCCCTGATATCTGGCTCTGCATTGGTCAGGGCCGCCACCAGGGAGGATTTACCGGAGTTCGCCGGGCCCACTACTGCAACCTGCCCCGGGCCCTGCCGCTCGACGACCCAGTCGGGTCGTCGCTTCGATGACCCAGAGCTCTGGCGGGCTTCCATCTGGTCCCTGGTCTTGGACAGCCGCTTTTTCAGGTCTGCCTGGAGTTTTTCAGTCCCTTTGTGCTTAGGGATGGTCCGCAGCATGTCCTGCAGAGCGGCCAGCTTATCCTCGGGAGTTGACGCCGTGCGCCAGCGTTTCTCTGCTTCCATGTATTGAGCCGAGAGATTGGCAGGCATGTGTGGTCTCCCTTTCCCCCTCAGTTTGAAGGTTGGGTAGCATATCTATCATACATGATACCATTTCCATCCTCGCAATTCATGTGGGGCCCGGCTAGAGCCGGGCCCGAGGGATCAGTCAAGTTGGGATAGCTGGTGGAGGATCTGAATGAGGTCCAAGTCGAACACGAAGAGGGACTCGTATCCGTCAACCTGGCCGTAAGAGGTTTGTTCCGGTGTGACTACAATGTCCAGGCCAAGGGTCTGGACATCGACATCCTCAGACGGTCTGAAGTTCACCTCGAGACGCGCCTGGGTCGGCCCGTATTCACTGAGGGGCCGATCCGAATCCTTCGCATTCGATGCCTCGATAGCCAGGGCGGACCGCACCGCGGGCTCGGCTTCTTCATTGGGCACTTCCACCTGGTCACCCGAGGGGAGTTCCATGAGCCAGTGATCATCGCCGCGAACGAGTCGGTGCGATGCCTCTTCGGTCTCCCATTTCAGGGAGACGACCTGCCTGAAACTGGCTGGGGCAAAGACGGCGGTTGCCAGCCAATCGGACGAAGACATCAGCCCACTCAGTCCGAGGGAGGCCGAGTTCACCACATATACGTAGGGTTGCCCTTCCATTTTCACATACAGCTGTCCTCCCTGTTCGTCAGCGAATAATCCCACCAGCATCGCGTGGCTCTCTCCTGTATCCTTGGTGAAGGCGATCCTCATAGAAGGAGCGTCCAGCCCATACTCCCGCAGCTGGTCTGGAGTGGGATGGTCGCTCTCGTAACGCTCAGCCCTGATCGAGCCCATCTTCCAGAGCGTATCCTCGGCAACCCTTGACCTGGCAGGAGCTGTGATGGGTGAGATCAACTGCCAGCCGTAGGGATCCTCGCTGCGAGCGACCGACCATTGGCTGGTACCGGAGCGGATCTCGATCATCTGTACCTCGTCGGAATCCAGCCGCATAATGACGGGGTCTCGCCATTTGTCCGGGGGCGCCATGAAAAAGGCGAGCCTCAGTCCTGTCATCAGGTAGACCGTGTCTTCGCCGGCGACCTTGACGTAGCGGTCGGGCTCGTCCTGCCGGCTCAGCGGGCTGCTGTCCCCGATGTTCAGAGTGACTTCGCTGCCGTCTGCCAGGGTCACGATGATGGCTCCGCTGGGATCATCCAGTCCGTACTCGGAGAGATCGTCATCACCTTCGGCGATAATCCTGGACGCCTTGATCTGGGCCACGCTGGTGAACAGCAACCGGGCTCGTTCCTGGTCCGTGGCCCGTTCGAAGGGCGAGGTGAGTTGATAGGTCCTTTCTTCCTCGCCGTCGACAGCTGAGATGGCCAGGTCCGGGGTGTCTTCCCACCGGATGGTCACGGCCTTGACGTCTTCTCTGTCCAGAGTAATGATCTCGATTTCC
>SKXF01000070.1 GCA_007128555.1 Clostridia bacterium
ACGCCCCACATCATCCGGACAGGCGAGCTCTCTGCTGGGAAGTGGGATCGCCATTTCTTCAGTGTGCCCGAAGGGGCCTCCCACCTTGATGTAAACCTGCAGGTCCCGGACCCTGAATCTGGGCGGGTCTCTTTCCAGATTGTGAACCCCCAGGGCCAGCGCCTGTATGTCAGCCCAAACATCGGCGTGGGAAGCTATGGCTCCACGGGAGCGCCGATGGTGAACACGTCGCGGGTGATCCAACGTCCGGAGGCTGGAGTATGGGAGGTTATCGTCAGCAGTGCGCCCTCACTGTCTTTTTACGGGTTGAGTTCAAGCGCCTACCAGTTCCAGGCCAGCGTGCTGGCCAGGGGGGCCCTGGTTCTCACACCAGGGCAGGTTGAGTGGCGCTTCTCCCGGCCTGAATCGAGCCCTGACTACATCAATGCCCGTATACAGATCGATGTGGGAGGAGATGCTGGAGAGGTCGCTGCCCTGCTGGAGACGATGCAGCCCCTGGGGATCGGATGGGTTCGAAACCCCGAGGACATCGTTGTCATACCGAGACAGCGCGTGACGACTGCCCCGGGTGAGGCCCACTACATCGACTTCGAAGTTACCCCGGGTGCGGAAGCACTGACCGTGTGGGCTGGAAATGTCTCGGAAGCAGGTGCGGAGATCGAGATGTTCGTGTACCGGCACCTCGAGGATGGAAGTGTGCACCAGGTGCTGCAATCTCGTCTCAGGAGCGATGACCAGTTCCTGCAGGTGCCGAGTCCCGTTCCCGGGAACTACATGCTGGTGACCCGGCCGAAGGCCGAGGAAACCTGTGACTACGAAGTGATGGCACAGGCCTGGCCGAGGACCCATGACATCCAGGTCAACGGCCCGGCGCTGGGTGCCGGTGGGGTTCACAACCTGCATGTGCGGCTCGCGGTCCCGTCCCGTCCGGGCGATCATTGGGCCCTGGTGGGACTGAAGACCGTTGAGGGCAACAGGCTGGCAGAGATCTGGCTTCATGCGGAGGTCGGCAGCAGCACCGTGGTGTTTTCACCCTCGCTCTTTATCAGCCCCCTGGCCGAGCCCCGGATGGTCATGCGCCACAGTGCCGACCTGCGACCCGCAGAGGGAGTGGTGCTGATCGACGATCAGTTGTATACTTTAGATGAAGATGGTACGATCAGCATGTCCGTCCCACATCCACACAGTGATCGTCGATTGAGCAGTTTCGAGGTGCGATTCAATCCAGGGGATGATGAATGGTCGACGCCGGTGCGCCTGAGTGTGCCCGTGCTGTCACGGGCTGAGCTTGTCGAGTATCGTCAGGGATTGCTCAGCTTGCTTTCCGACGGTAGCTATGAGAATCCGATCATACAAGCCAGGAGGGAACACTTCTTCAACTCCCGATAGAACGTTATCCGAAAAATCCGGGCAGAGGCCACTGGGGATCAAGGGGTGCTCGCCTGTTGCGAGGAGGAGTATGGATGCAACTTTATCTTGATACAGCGAACATAGATGAAATAAGAGAGGTGAGCGAATGGGGGATTTTATCGGGTGTGACCACCAATCCGTCTCTCCTGGCCCGGGAGGGCCGAGATGTGAAGGATGTCATAGAGGAGATCTCGGAGTTGGTGGATGGCCCGATCAGCGTTGAGGCCATCTCGACCCGCGCTGAGGATATGGTGGCGGAGGGTCGGGAGCTGGTAAAACTGGGCGACAATGTGGCGGTCAAGATCCCCATGATTCCCGAAGGCCTCAAGGCCGTGGCCCGCCTGAACGCGGAGGGAATTGCCTGCAATGTCACGCTCGTGTTCTCTTCCGGGCAGGCTCTGCTGGCGGCCAGGGCAGGAGCAGCCTTTGTGAGCCCCTTCGTGGGAAGGCTGGATGACATTGGTGCCGACGGGATCGGTCTCGTCGGGGATGTTGTGGAGGTTTTTGCATATCATGATATCGAGACGCAGGTGATAGCTGCCAGTTTGCGTCACCCGAGGCATGTCATGGAATCGGCTCTTGCCGGAGCAGACATCGCCACTGTGCCGTACGGCGTGTTGGAGAGCATGGTAGCCCATCCCCTAACCGATTCAGGCCTGGAACGTTTTCTGAGCGACTGGGAGTCACTGCAGCGGGCTGTAAAGCCCGAGATTTAGGAAGGTGAGCTTGTTGGAGCAAACGACGTTACAGTTGGGAAACCTGGAGGACTTACGCCTTTCCGAGTTGTACCAGCTGGCAAAGAAAATGGACATCAAAGGTTATACCAACCTGAGAAAGAGGGAATTGATCTTCGAGATCCTCAAGACCAAGACCGAACATGAAGGGCACATATTCGTGGAGGGCGTACTCGATGTCATGGCCGATGGGTTCGGGTTTATCAGGCAGTTCTCGTACCTGCCCAGTGACGATGACATTTATGTCTCTCCCTCTCAGATCAGAAGATTCGACCTCAGAACAGGCGACAAGGTCACGGGGCAGGCCCGTCCTCCCAAGGATTCGGAGCGGTATTTTGCGCTTCTGCGCATCGAGGCCATCAACGGCGACGATCCCGATCATGCCAAGAAACGGATCCCCTTCCACGCTCTGACCCCAGTTTTTCCCGATGATCGCTACTCTCTTGAGACCGAGGACAATGATGTGTCCACCCGGCTGATGGACCTGATCGCCCCCGTTGGACGGGGACAGAGGGGCCTGATCGTGTCGCCCCCGAAGGCGGGAAAGACGGTGTTTTTGAAGAAGATCGCCAACAGCCTTACCATGAACTACCCCGAGATCAACCTCATGGTGCTGTTGGTGGATGAACGTCCCGAGGAAGTCACAGACATGGAGAGGTCCGTCAAGGGAGAGGTCCTTGCCTCGACCTTTGATCGGATGCCGGAGAATCA
>SKXF01000460.1 GCA_007128555.1 Clostridia bacterium
CTCGTCAGGTCCTATGCCTGGGTGAGGGCTCTCGGCGGGGAGGGGTTGAAGGAGGCTGCCAGGATTGCCGTGTTGAACAACAACTACCTGCTGGGGCGGGTCAGGCAGATTCCAGGGGTCAGCGTGCCCTACGCGCCAGGGGAGCACCGGGTTGAGCAGGTTCGATACAGCTGGGAGGATCTGACCAGGGATACCGGGGTGACCGTGGAGGACATCCAGAGGAGGATGTGTGATTTCGGGTTTCACCACTGGACCAGCCATCATCCGTGGATCGTCCCCGAACCCTTCACCATCGAACCCACCGAGTCCTACTCCGTGGCAGAGATGGACGAATACCTGGAGGCCCTTGAATGGGTGGCCAGGGAAGCCTACGAGGATCCGGAGCGGGTGAAGGGGGCACCGCACAACAGTGTCGTTCACAGGGCTGATCACGCTCCCCTGGATGATCCCGTCCGGTGGGCGGTGACCTGGAGGGCTTACCAGAGGAAAACCGGGGCCCCAAAGGGTGATTGATGTGCCCAAGCTGGGGTTGATCGTCAATCCCATTGCCGGGCTGGGGGGACGGGTGGGCCTCAAGGGAACCGATGGACGGGACATTGTGGAGAAGGCCCTGCAGCTGGGAGCCCTGCCCCTGGCTCCTCGTCGCGCCATCGAGGCCCTGGAGAACCTGGGTCCTCAGGCGGATCGGGTCGAGATTCTCACTTACCCCGGGGACATGGGCGAGAGGCAGGCCAGGGCGTGCGGATTTAGCCCGACCCTGGTTGGGGGGATCGAGGGTCTTGCGACGGGGGCCTCGGACACCCGGAGGGCTGCAGCCCAGATCCTGCACAGGGGTGCCGATCTCCTGCTATTCGCCGGGGGAGACGGCACCGCCAGGTGCGTCCTGGAGGCGGTGGGCGATGAGATGGTGGTGCTCGGCATACCGGCTGGGGTGAAGATGCACTCGGCCATCTACGCCCCGCACCCCGCGAGGGCCGGAGAGCTGGCGGCGCAGTACCTGTTCAGCGGGACCAGGAGGGTCATGGAAGTGGAGGTCATGGACATTGATGAGCCGGCGTTCAGGCGGGGACGGATGCGAGCTGCCCTCTATGGCTACCTGGTGACCCCCTACGATGCCCGGTACCTGCAGGTCTCCAAGGCGGGGAGTGCGGAGACCGAAGAATCTGCCCATGGGTCCATAGCCGCCGAAGTGGTGGAGAACATGAGGGATGACGGCACGTACCTCGTCGGTCCCGGTACCACCACCCGGGCCGTCTTGAGACAACTGGGTGTTGAAGGCACCCTGCTGGGTGTTGACGTGGTCCGTGGGGGCGAGATGGTCGGACGCGACCTGGGCGAAGGGGAGCTCCTGGAGCATATGGGAGACGCCCCTGGCCTGATCGTTGCCCCCGTCGGTGGCCAGGGGTTTCTTCTCGGCCGGGGCAACCAGCAGCTGAGCCCATCGGTGGTCCGCAGGGTCGGCAGGGATGCCATCATCGTCGTCGCGACGCACCGGAAGCTGCATGCCCTGCGGGGTCGACCCCTTCTTGTGGACACCGGTGATCGCGATGTCGACCGGATGCTGTCCGGCTACATGAACGTGGTAACGGGCTACAGGGATCGTGTCGTCTATCCGGTGGCCTTTTGATCTGCAGGCCAGGTTCTCGCAGCGTCGATGAGTGTTCCCCTTACAGCCTGCGCGAGGTACTGGCTGTCATTGCATGAAGCGGCTTCAACGTTACCTGATTGGCATCTCCCGAATGTACACCGATGCTGCCCGCATATGGTACGATTGTTGGAGTTGTGCAGAAGTTGATGAGGAGCTGCGAGGATGACGGACAGCATAAAGCTCGGCGCCGATCGGGTCGACGGTACCCAGGGGCCAATATTGCGGGCTTTACTGAGATTGGCCTGGCCCATCATGACGGGCAACATGGCCATGGTGATCCACCAGGTTGCCAATACCCTGTGGCTCGGCCGCGTTGGCTCAGACGCGGTTGCTGCTGTCGCAGTGGCCTTTCCTGTTATGATGTTCATGTGGGCCATGGGAGACGGCATCGTCCTCGGAGGTTCCGCCCTTGTTGCCCGATGCACAGGGTCGGGCGAGGGCGATAAGGTCAACCTGATTGCAGGTCAGATCTTCATCAGCCTGGTGCTGTTTTACGGCGCCGTGGCCCTTGTTGCTGTGCCGCTGATGTACCGGTTGATCGTGTTCATTGGCACCCCCCTCGAGATCGCAGCGGATGCCACGATCTTCATCCAAATCCTGCTGCTTGGCATGCCGATCACCGAGTTGTTCTTCGCATACACCTTCATATTGCAGGGTACCGGCGACACGGTCACCCCGATGAAGATGTGGTCTGGTGCCATGCTGACCAACATGATCCTTGACCCGGTACTCATCCTGGGCTTCGCCATGATTCCCGGGTTGGGTGTGGCCGGGTCTGCCCTGGCCGTTGTTGCGTGCCGGTTGGCCTGGGTGATCGTGGTGATCTCCTTCGTCAGGCGGGGGACCCATGGCGTTCAGATCGGCCGCGAGCACCTGCGGCCCAACCTGGGCATTCTCAGGAGGATGTGCAAGGTCTCTTTGCCCATAGCCGGGGAGAAGATGCTCGTAGGAGCGGAGCAAATCGCCCTGGTATCCATCGTGGCGGGTTTCGGGGGACCGGTGCTTGCTGCCTACGGGGTGAGCCAGCGAATCCTGTCCCTGGCGATCATGCCGAGCTTCGCAGCAGGAACCGCCGTCACCGCCCTGGTGGGCCAGAACCTGGGGGCGGGCAAGGTCGACCGGGGAGAGCGATCGATGTGGCTCACCGCCGGACTGATGCTGGGCTTGCTGACGGGCCTGGGTCTTGCCATGGCGGCGTTC
>SKXF01000200.1 GCA_007128555.1 Clostridia bacterium
CAGTTCAAACGGTAAGAGGGAGACAGAAGGGACGTAGGGCGAGTGGAGACCGATCGGGGTTTTCTTTACACCATGATCCGGCGGGTCGCCAGTTGTGATCCCCGGAGCGATGACATCGGGATGTTCCTCGAGGTCCTGGCCGATAACCTGGCCGAGGGGCGACGGGAGCATGCCTTCCTTCGTGACTGCCGGCTGTGTGATGTTGGCGTGATACGCAGGCCCCGCTACACCGAGCTTCGCTACTACATGTGGTGTCAACCTGACGCCGACTGATCCGGGTTGGCAGCCTTTCCTTGGCTCCCAAAGGCAATAGACTGCGACGTGTGTGGATTCCTGTGGAGGGGGAGATGGCCATGGTGCGTGCGCAACAGAGGGGTAGAACATACATTGGTGCGTTGCTGCTGGACTCCGGGCTTCTGACCGAGGATCAGCTGGCAGAGGCACTGAGGGTCCAGCGGGAAGAGACGCCCGGTGAACGCCTGGGACCGATACTGACCCGTCTGGGCTTCATCACCTCCGAGGATATGGCCAAAACCCTGGCCAGGCAGATGGACCTTCCCTATCTTGGTCCCGATTTTGACGAGATCGATACGGCCATGGCGGATCTGCTGGACCGGGACGTCGGCGACCGTCTGCAGGCGGTGCCCCTCCGGGCCGAGGGCGACGGCATCCTCGTCGGCATGGTTTACCCCGATGACGTGGTGGCCCTGGACGACGTCGCCGTCCGGACGGGCAAGATTGTCTACCCGGGCGTTCTCTCTCCGATGACGTTGGAGTTTTTCATGAACCGCCTGTACCGGGCGGCAGAGGCCGAGGACGAGGAGCCCCTGGAGAGCGAGTCCCGCATCGATGCCCTGGTGGTGACCCTTGATGGGGATGAGGGTGATCCACCGATCGTGCAGCTGGTGAACCGCCTGATGCACCAGGCCATCGAGGAGCGGGCCAGCGATCTGCACGTGCAGCCCGAGGTGGACCGGGTCCGGGTTCGCTACCGCATTGACGGGATGCTCCACGACATCATGAAGTTTGAAAAGGATCAGCTTCCGGGGGTGGTGTCCCGGTTCAAGATCATGGCCCAGATGGACATATCCGAGCGCCGGGTTCCCCAGGACGGAAGGATCAGGGTGGACATGGGCAACGGCTCGGTGGACCTTCGGATTTCCTCCTTCCCCAACATTCACGGCGAGAAGGTCGTGGTCCGGATCCTGGACCAGAGAAAGGCCATCACCGACATCGAGACCCTGGGCATGCAGCCGGAGGAGATGCTGAAGTTCCGCACCATGCTTCGGAGGCCCTGGGGGATGGTGCTGGTTTCCGGCCCCACGGGCAGTGGAAAATCCACGACGCTGACCGCGGGCCTTCACGAGATCAACCGGCCCGAGGTGAACATCATGACCCTGGAGGACCCGGTGGAGTACCGGATCCAGGGGGTGAACCAGTCCCAGGTCCGGCCGAGGGCGGGATTCGACTTTGCCAGCGGCCTGCGGTCCATGGTGCGGCAGGACCCCGACGTGATCATGATCGGAGAGATCCGGGACACCGAGACGGCGGAGATGGCGGTCCGGTCGGCCCTGACGGGTCACCTCGTCCTGAGCACTGTTCACACCAACAGCGCGGCGGGAACGGTGGGACGGCTCCTGGACATGTCCGTGGAACCCTACCTGATCGGATCAACCCTGCTGGGGGTGGTGGGCCAGAGGTTGGTCCGGAGGCTCTGCAACAGCTGCAGCGAGGATTACGTGTTGCCGGAAGATGACCGGGAGAGGCTGAGCCTGCCACTGCCCGAGGGTGAGCTGACCCTTAAGAGGGCGGTCGGCTGCCCCTACTGCAGCGGCACCGGCTACCGTGGCAGGGTGGGCATCTACGAGGTGCTCGCGGTCTCGCGGAAGATCATTGACCTGATCACGGGGCGGGCCTCGATGAACGAGATTCAAAGACAGGCCGTCGCGGAGGGTATGACGGGGTTGGTCCAGGACGGAGTCAAGAAGGTCCTGAGCCACATCACCACCCTGGACGAAGTGCGGAGGATGGCCTATGATCTGTCGGATTGACCGTGAAGGGGAGAGGGTGGATTGAATGATTGGCCCTGATCGAATTGATGAACTGTTGGCTGGGGCGGATGCAAAGGGGGCATCGGACGTTCATCTCACCGTCGGTGTGCCTCCTGTCATACGGATTGACGGGGAGCTGCAGCGGGAAGAGGGGCTGCCCCTGGTGCCGGCGGACACGGAGCGAATGGCAAAGGATCTTCTCGGTAAGCGGTGGGTTGAGCTCGAGGAGGAGGGCGAGATTGACTTCTCCTACGCGGTCCGGGGGACGGGGCGGTATCGCGTCAACGTCTACCGGCAGCGGGGTTCGATCTCCATCGCGGCCCGGGTCATTCCCCAGGAAGTGCCGAGCCTTGCCGAGCTGGGCCTGCCGGAGATTGTCTATAACCTGGCGCGGAGGCACCAGGGTCTGGTCATTGTGACCGGCCCCACGGGTAGCGGAAAATCGACGACCCTTGCAGCCATGATCCAGCTGATCAACGAGGAGCGGACCTGTCATGTCGTGACCCTGGAGGACCCGATCGAGTACCTGCACAGGCACCGCAGCAGCCTCGTTGACCAGAGAGAGGTCCGAAGCGACACGAGGTCCTTTGCCAGGGGTCTCCGCGGTGCCCTGCGGCAGGACCCCGATGTAATCCTGGTGGGCGAGATGCGAGACCAGGAGACCATGGACATTGCCCTTCGAGCGGCGGAGACGGGGCACCTTGTTTTCACCACCTTACATACGCGCAGGGCTCCCGAGGTCGTGGACCGGATGGTCAGCTCCTTCCCCTCGGCCCAGCAGGGACAGATTCGTC
>SKXF01000018.1 GCA_007128555.1 Clostridia bacterium
AACCAGACCTACGGTGAGTGCTTTTTTCATTGTTGACCCCTTTCTCTCCTTAATTCTGCTCGTCAAAGTGAGCGTTCCTGTATCTACCTATACGTAGCAATCAGCCGATTCCTGGGGTCCTTCCTGCCAGGACATCATGACTCATGGCCGTCTCCCCGGGGCAGATCTGAGGGGATTCCCTGGAACCTCGATCTCCCAGGGCGAGGGGTGGCCGGGATCCTCCTCCTGTTCACCGGACTCTGCAGAACCTGAGGAAGGATCTTCCCTGGGGTCCTCCAAAAAGGGGACCTGGGGGATTCGGGGCCCGCGGATCTCTGTCGGATCGACCGGAGGTTGGGCAGGAGGTCCGACGTGAGGCGGCACAACACCAGCACGGCCAATGATATGGCCCAGGGGAAGATCCCGGAGATCCTCCACCGGAAACTCGATGCCCAGCTCATCAACATGGAGCCTGAGCATCTCCCGACCCACGCTCAATCCGTTGTCCCGCGCCTGCGCGGCGATCTGCTCACCGACCGAGCTGATCCCAAGGGCGGCGGCAATGCCGCGCTGCGACAGGACTCCGCTCACGGCATCCTCAATGTGCTGAAGGTCGACCACCAGGGCGTCTTCGTCCCCGGCTGGATAGGTGGTAGCGAGGATGACATGAGAGTAACCCGGCTGCAAGAAGCCCAGGTCCGCTGCCGCGGCCACAACAGAGGAACAGACCGCATAGACATGCTCACCCTGCGGTTGGAGGGCATCCAGGAGGGCGCGGGCCTCATCATTGTGGGGGACGGCATCGATCACCATGGCCTCAGAATCCAGTGACAGTACGAGCCTCGGGTTCATCTCGAGCTCGAGATAGGCGACGGCAACCGGCGAGAAGAAGCTGCCCAACACGTAAAGCCCTATCACAAGGGCGGCGGCAATACTGGCCATAGCCGCAGCCGCGGTGCTCAACCCTGACCTGGCCGGAAGCAGAATGACCTCCCCGGGCCGCGGCAGAGACTCCTTCGGCGGCAGAGACAACGACCTGAACTGGCGGCTCTCCGTCATGACGTAGATGCGGTTCTCCTCCACTTTGACCACAATCGCCCTTCGTCTTCTCATGGATTTTCCTCCTCCCCTTCCAGGGGGATGTACGGGATCCCGGCAAAGGACCGCAACTGCTGCAGGCCGGGAGCCGTTGCAATCAGTGCCAGGGCGATGATATAGCGCCTGCCCCTGGACAGCGTCTTGTGATTCAAGTTCACACGTTGCGAAAGATCCGTGACAGGCATCTGTCTTCTCGTGAGAAGATGGCCCATCATCCCTTCATCCCGGGCCAGCGCCAGGGCCGCTTCTGTCAACCTGGCCCGACGACTGGCATGCTTTGGCGAGGCTCCGGTCAGATCCTCCATTGTTATGTCGAAGTCCTCCAGGTATCGTTCGAAGGCCTCCATTTCCATCTGGCTGTCACTGATCCATTCTTGCTCGCGGTGTCTCCTGAGCGCCTCACGGGTGGCGGCCGGGTGCAGCTCCCACTCACCCTCTGTGGACTGCCGATCCAGGGAGACAAGAGGGTGGCGACCCTCGCGGCGCCAATGATCACCGAGCCTGCTCTGCACAACCAGCCGGACATACGAGTGAAAGGGCACACCCTTTTCTGCGTCAAATCGATCTATGGCCTCGTTGAGGGCGATCAGGCCAATGCTCAGTTCATCGTCGTTGTCCCAGCTGAGCTCTCGCCGGCACAGCCCGCAGGCAACCCTGTACACGAAGGGCCTCGAATGCCGGATCACCTTTTCCCTCGCGTCATCATCACCCATCTGGGCCCGGTTGAGATGCTCTAGGATCTCCTTGTTGGGCATCACTCTGCCAGTCCCGGGGACTGAAGGGCGAGGACCACCGTCGCGCTCATGAATTCCGGATGAGCTGGACGTCATGTAACCCTCCCTCACAGCTTCCATACGTAACCTCGGGCCGATTTCTGGGGGTCTGGGACACCCTATCGAGAAGTCCTCCAGCGAGCCTGGGGCCGATGAACGACGACAGCCTGAGTGATATCTTGCACCAGGTGGCAAACAGCCTGTACGGAACAGGTCCTGGTGAGCCAATCTACACGGCCGCATCTTTACCCTTTGAAAAACCCCCGCAAGGCAACCCTGCCGGGGAACCGTCCTCTTAAATACTTCTACCCACCTGCAGGGCATCCTCCGTTAAGCACCACGATCCGTCCCGGGTTCGCCGGCTGTCTTGCCTGTGGGCATAGCGGGCTGGCCAGCGGCACCGACTCCAGGCAGGAGGGAGATCTGCAGGACTCATGTCTCCCTGGTCAATGGCTTATGTGCGTGACCTCGGGGGTTGAATACTTCGAGGGCCAGACGATAGACCACGGCGCATGGGTCGAGACCACCTGGCGGTCGCAGACGGGACCTGCGCCCAGGTTCATCAGGGCCCTGGAGCTCTGGCCGCGGTCATGGGTTATCCGACGGCCAGGGAGGGCCATCCTCGAAAATCCGTACAAACACCCGCGCCACATCGGGATCAAACTGCGTACCAGCACACCTTCTTATCTCCTCCAGCGCTTCCCGGTGCCCAACGGGCTGCCGGTACGGCCTGCCGTTGGTCATGACATCGTAGGCATCGGCGACAGCAATGACACGGGCGATGATGGGAATCTCCTCTTCCTTCAGGCCCTGGGGGTAGCCGGTGCCATCATAGTACTCATGGTGGGTGAGGATCGCCCTCGCAACTGGGGCCATCTCCGGAGAGGTCTGCTCAATCCTGATCCCAGCCTCCGGGTGTCTTCTGATCTGCATCCAGTCCTCATCCGTCAGCGGGCCATCCTTCAGCAAGATTTCATCCGGAAGAA
>SKXF01000389.1 GCA_007128555.1 Clostridia bacterium
ACCTGGGGCAGGCATCACGGTTCATGAAAGACTATGAAGGGGCCCTGAAGCACTGGGAACAGGCCCTGGAATCGGTCAGTGAGATGCCCGCCGAGATGGTCACCCCCTACCGGGAGCAACTGCGGGCCAATCGGGCTCTGGTCTTTGTTGATCAGGGCATGTACGATGAGGCTGTGAGGGAGTGTCTCATCAGCGCAGAGGACAATCCCTCGGAACCCATGAACTGGAACCGGGTCGCGGGAGTGTGTATCGCTGCCGGCTGGCTCGATCGGGCGCGGCAGTACCTGGAGAAGGCCGGAGACAGGGGACATCTCGGAACCTTGTTCATGCGGGGAGCTCTCCTGCTTGCGGAGGGTGACCTGCGCGGAGGTGCTGGCGTGTGGAGACAGGTCCTGGAGGCTGAGTCCGCGGCCCCGGCTGCGGTTGCGGCCCAGCTGGAGATGATGTTCACGGGCGAGGACCTGGACCGGGTGATTGACGGCCTGGACGAAGAGGATGAAGGAAGCGTCGGGGCTGTGAGGGAGTTTCGTAGCTTCCTCGATGGAGGGCGGTAGAGACCGGTGGAGATCGTGGCTCTGGTGGGTGCCAGCGGCACGGGAAAGAGCCAGCGCGCAGTGATCGTTGCCAGCGAGCTGGGTACGCCGTATGTCCTGGACGACGGACTTTTCATCACCAATGGCAGGATCCTCGCTGGAAGGTCCGCCAAGGCGGAGACCACCAGGGTGGCGGCGGTTCGCACCGCCATATTCACCGATTCGGACCATGTCCGGAACGTCCGACGGGCGATCCGGCGGGAGGGACCAGAGAAGATCCTCATCCTGGGGACCTCCGAGGCGATGATTGATCGGATTGTGACGGCCCTTGGCCTCCCCGAACCCGTCAACTATCTCAGGATCGATGATGTGGCCTCAGAGAGCGAGATCAACGCGGCCCTGAAGGCCAGGAAGCGGCTGGGGCAGCACGTGATCCCGGTCCCGACCCTGGAGGTAAAAAAGACACTGGCGGGGTACATCATCAATCCCCTGCGCCTACTATACAGGGGGGGGCGCCTGCAGAGGCCGCTGATGATTGAGAAGTCGCTGGTGCGTCCACCGTTCAGTTCCCTGGGAGGCTTTTTCATGTCTGACCGTGTCATCATGCAGATTGCAGATCATGCTTTGAGGACCATGGAGGGGATCCGGGCCGCCGTTCCCCCCGTTATCACCATGAGGGATGGGCGGATCAACGTGTCGGTTACGTGTTGCGTGGATCCGCGGGCCGAACTGGCACGGATCCTCTTTGCGACCCAGGAGAAGGTCAAGACGGTGGTGGAGGAGATGACCTCGATCGAGGTCTCTCGTGTCAATCTCTATGTCACCGAGGCCGAACTGCTCCGGTGACCAAAGTCTGGAAAGAGGCGATGTGAATGCTGAGGGTAGGGATCAATGGATTTGGACGGGTCGGACGCCAGGTGCTGCGGCAGGCCGTAGGGCGGGATGATCTTCAGGTCGTGGCGGTGAACAGCCCGGCCAACCGGGAGATCTACTGCCACCTATTGCGGCGTGACAGCACCTACGGTGCTTTTCCACTGCCGGTTGATCTGACCGACGATGGATTGAGGGTCGGAGACCATGAGATCGTATTCACCCAGGAGGATGGGCCGGGGACCATCCCGTGGCGTGACGCGCAGGTTGACGTTGTTGTGGAGTCCTCGGGTCGATTCCGAGACGGTGAGGTTGCCCGTCGGCACCTGGGCGATGGAGGACCCACCAAAGTGGTGATCACAGGCCCGGCGACCGACCCCGATCTGACGGTGGTTTTGGGCATCAACGAGACCCTTTATGACCCACAGAAGCACGACGTGATCTCCAACGCGTCATGTACGACCAACTGTCTTGCCCCGGTGGCCCGGGTCATGGATGACCGTTTTGGTATTCGATCGGGGTTGATGAACACGGTTCATTCCTACACCACGGACCAGAGGCTCCTCGATTCCTCTCACAAGGATCCCCGGAGGGCGCGGGCTGCGGCTGACAATATTGTTCCCACCACGACGGGCGCTGCCGTTGCCGTCGGCGAGGTCCTGCCGATGTTGAAGGGTAAACTGGACGGTTTTGCGGTCCGGGTTCCCACGCCCACGGTTTCATTGCTCGACCTGACGCTGGTCCTGGAGAATGAGGCCACCGAAGGGGAGATCGAAGGGGCCATGCGAGATGCTGCCTGCGGTGACCTCAAGGGCATTCTGGCCGTTTCCGATGACCCTGTCGTGTCATCGGATTTTCGGGGCTGCGAGTTCTCTGCGGTGGTCGATCTGCCTCTGACCCGGGTGGTCGGAGGGAACATGGCCAGGGTGGTGGCCTGGTATGATAACGAGTTGGCCTATTCTACCCGAGTCGTGGATCTGGTTCACTATATAGCCAGTAAGGGGCTCTAGATTACGGCCGGAGGACCGAAGGAGGGTTTTGCGTGGAATTTCTGACTGTCAGGGATGTATCCGTGGAGGATCGCAGGGTTCTGGTCCGGGTCGACTTCAACGTCCCGCTGTCTGAGAGCGACACGGTGTCCGATGATTCCCGGATCGTGGCCTCCCTGCCGACGATCAAGTACCTCCGCGAGCAGGGAGCAAAGGTAATACTGGTCTCCCACCTGGGCAGGCCTGGGGGCCGAAGGGTCCCTGACCTGAGCCTGGCCCCGGTGGCGCGGCGGCTGTCGCAGCTCCTTGAGACCGAGGTGCAGCTCATGGATGAGGTCGTGGGCAGCCAGGTCACCGAGGCGGCGGCAGCAATGAAGCCGGGGGATGTGCTGTTCCTGGAGAACGTCCGCTTCGAGGCCGGCGAAACAGAAAACGACAGTCGCCTTGCGCGGCGGCTGGCCGGGTTGGCCGATATTTACGTCAACGATGCCTTCGGGGCCGCGCATCGTGCCCACGCCTCGACGCACGGCGTGGCGGAGTATCTCCCCGGGGTGATGGGACTTCTCTTTGAGAGGGAGATCAGAACCCTGTCCCGGCTGCGGGACGAGCCGGAGCAGCCCTACGTGGCTGTCCTGGGCGGGGCGAAGATCTCCGACAAGCTTCCCGTCTGTCGCCAGATGCTGAGCAAGGTTGATGCCCTGGCCCTCGGTGGGGGGTTGGCCAATACGTTCCTTCTCTGCCTGGGTTACTCCGTGGGCAACAGCCTGGTCGAGCCCGAGATGATCCCCCAGGTTCGGTCGATCATCGCCGAGGCCACGAGGAGAGACGTGGATCTGCTCATGCCCCTTGACGTGGTGGTGGCCAAGACCATCACGCCCTCGGCGGCAACCCGGGTGGTGGACGCAAACCAGGTTCCCCGCGGATGGGTGATCGTTGATATTGGTCCCCGCACCGTGGCGCGCTACGAGGAGAAACTGAAGTCCGCCAGGACGGTCTTCTGGAATGGGCCGATGGGGATCCTCGAGATTCCACGCTTTGCCCGGGGTACGGAACAGGTGGCAAAGGCCATTGCCGGCCTGTCCGAGGCGGAGACGGTGGTCGGTGGGGGCGAGTCGGTCCAGGCCCTCGGAAAACTGGGTTTGATCGACCGCGTCGATCATGTGTCGACGGCCGGAGGTGCTGCCCTGGAGTTTCTAGCCGGCCGGGAGCTGCCGGCCCTTCAGGTCCTGCAACGGGTCGAGCGACGCCGCGCGATGTGGGTTGGTGGCAACTGGAAGATGAACACCCGCAGAAACGAGGCTGTCAGCTTAGCTCAGCAGGTTCGGGACCGATGGGAAGGTACCTCGCCTGAAATCGTGCTCTTCCCGCCTCATCCCTTTGTCGAGGCTGTGGGCAGGGAAATTCGGGGTGCGCCCGTTAGCCTGGGTGGACAGGACTGCCACCCCAGGGACACCGGCCCCTACACCGGTGGGGTCTCAGCGATCATGCTCCGGTCGGTCGGGGCTCGATATGTGCTGGTGGGGCACTCGGAGTGCAGGGCGTTTAACGGGGACACCGATGAACGGGTGCGGGACAAATTCAGAGTGGCCGCGAACGCGGGGCTGTCTATTGTCCTGTGCGTGGGTGAGAGCCTGGAGGAAAGGGATTCCAGCGGGCATCTCGACCGGGTCACCGAGCAGCTGAAAATCGCCCTGGACGGAGCCAGGGACTACCCGGGCCGGAAGCTGGTCGTCGCCTACGAACCCGTGTGGGCCATTGGAACGGGAAGACCCGCGGGTCCCGAGGACGTTGAGATCATGACGTCCCACATTCGTTCGGAACTGGTTCGCCTCCTTGGTTCGGAGGAATCGATGTGGACCCGGGTGGTCTACGGTGGCAGTGTCAACGCTGGCAACGTCGCCGATTTCGTGGGACTGCCCGATGTGGACGGTGTCCTGGTCGGTGGCGCGAGCCTGCAGGCCGAGGCCTTTGTGGGGATTTGCCGTAAGGTCCAGGAGTGCGACGGCAACAGCGGTGAGGTTTGATGGTCAGACGGGTGCGTGGGCCCGTGACCCTTCTGGTCCTGGACGGCCTGGGGATTTCTGATGGCGATGGGGTCGACGCGGTGCGCGCGGCCTCGAAGCCGTCCCTATGCGGGTTGTGGGAGCGCTTTCCCCGGGCGGTGTTGGAGGCCAGCGGGACGGCCGTTGGTCTTTATCCCGGACAGATGGGCAACTCAAACGTTGGGCATCTTCACCTTGGGGCCGGCCGCGTGATTCTGCACGACGCCCGCCGGATCGACCGGGACATCAGGGAGGAGGCGCTGTTCCGCAATGAGGCCCTCCTCGGGATCATGCATCGGGTGCGCCAGGGCGATGCCACGTTGCACATTTTGGGCCTGGTATCTGATGGTCAGGTTCACAGCGACCTCAAACATCTCGGCGCACTCGTGGAGATGGCACAACGGGAGCAGGTCCCAGGGGTGGCCGTGCACGCTTTTCTGGATGGGCGGGACGTGCCCCCCTGCAGCGCCCGGAAGTACCTGGAGCAGGTGGAGAGGGAGCTGGCGCCCCGGAAGGATCACCGGGTGGCGACGGTGTCGGGCCGGTACTACGCCATGGATCGGGATCATCGGTGGGACAGGACGTCCCGTGCGGCTGCGGCGATTCTGCGCGGCGAGGGTGGGTCTTTCCGCTCCTCCCTGGAGGCCCTCGATGAGGCCTACAGCAGGGGTGAGACCGACGAGTTCGTGCTGCCGACGGTGCTGAACGGGTACCAGGGCTATCGGCCGGGGGATGCGTTCTTGTTTTTCAATTTCCGAGCGGATCGCGCCAGGCAGATGCTGCAGGCCCTGCTGGACCCTGGGCTGTTGGCCTGTGACGTCGCCCCCCTCGTCCCCCCTGCCGACGTGGTCACCCTGGTACAGTATGGCTGCGAGTTTGACTGTCCCGTCGTGTATGCTCCGGTGGAGGTCAACCAGACCCTGGGTGAGCAGGTGAGCCTCGCCGGATACCGACAGCTTCGAGTGGCAGAGACGGAGAAGTATGCCCATGTCACCTACTTTCTCAACGGTGGGCGGGAGGAGGCATTTCCCGGCGAGGAGCGGGTTCTTATTCCCTCACCGCCCGTGGCGACGTATGATTTGCAGCCTGAAATGAGCGCCGAAGCCGTTGCTGATGTCCTGGTGGATCAGATCAGCGGTGCAGCGTTTGACCTGATCGTGGCGAACCTGGCGAACCTGGATATGGTCGGCCACACCGGTGATTTTACAGCAGCAGTCCGTGCGGTGGAGACGGTGGACCTCTGTGTGCACCGGGTGGCGGAGGCGACCCTGGAGGCCGGGGGAGCCCTGTTGATCACCGCCGATCACGGAAACGCGGAGCAGATGGTGGATGGCGACGGTGAGCCTCACACGGCCCACACGGCCAATGATGTCCCGTGCATTTTCGTGGCAGGGGGGGACTGGGCCCTGAGGGAGAGGGGTTGCCTGACGGATGTGGCCCCCTCGGTCCTGGACCTGTTGGGAGTCCCCATCCCCGGGATCATGACAGGGCGTTCTCTTTTTATCTGATCGAAATAATGGAGGATGTGAAATCATGAGCATGATCGTGGACGTGGCAGCGAGAGAGATCATTGACTCCAGGGGGAATCCAACCCTGGAGGTGGATGTGATCCTGGCAGACGGCACCTGCGGGAGAGCGTCCGTGCCCTCGGGAGCGAGCACCGGTTCGAAGGAGGCCCGGGAACTGAGGGACCAGGATCCCGGACGTTATCGAGGTCGGGGTGTGCTCCAGGCCGTTGAGGCCGTCCGGGGAGAGATCCGGGGGGCCGTGTGCGGGATGGCCGTGGAGGATCAGGAGGCGATCGACAACCGGTTGCTGGAACTTGACGGGACGCCGGAGAAGGAGCGACTGGGGGGGAACTCTCTTCTGGCTGTCTCCCTTGCGGCATCCTACGCCGGTTCCGAGTACACACGCACCCCGCTTCACCGCTACCTCTGTGATGCGGAGAGGGACCTTCTCCCCACACCCATGATGAACATCCTCAATGGCGGGCAGCACGCGTCCAACAACGTCGACGTGCAGGAGTACATGGTTGTCCCGGCGGGTGCAAATACCTTCAGCGAGGCGCTACGCTGGGGCTGTGAGATCTACCACGCGCTGGGAGCCCAGCTTTCAGAGAGGGGACTGCCACGCAGCGTCGGCGACGAGGGAGGATATGCTCCCGACCTGGCCGACGATGAGGAGGCCCTTGCATTGATCGTGTCAGCCATCGAGATTGCAGGCTATCGTCCCGGCGAAGAGGTTTGGCTCGCCCTGGACGTGGCCGCCAGTGAGCTGTTTGTCGATGGGGAGTATGCCATGCGAGGGCAGAAGCTCAGCGCCCAGGAACTTACGGAGGTATACCGCAGGTGGTCTTCGCGTTACCCCCTGGTTGCGATCGAGGATGGGATGGCCGAAGACGATTGGGGTGGCTGGGAGCACCTGACCCGGGAACTGGGTTCGTCGCTGCAGCTGGTAGGCGACGACATCTTCGTGACGGACCGGAAACTCCTGGAGCGGGGGCATCGCAGCGGGGTGGCCAATGCCATCTTGATCAAGCCCAACCAGATCGGCACGGTCACCGAGACCCTGCAGACCCTCAATTGTGCGCGCAGGATCGGATACGGCGCCTGCATCTCCCATCGCTCGGGAGAGACGGCCAACACGTTCATTGCCGACCTCGCCGTCGCTTCAGGCTGCGGGCAGATCAAGAGCGGGGCGCCGTGCAGGGTCGATCGGGTGGAGAAGTACAACCAGCTCCTGCGGATCGAGGAGGACCTGGGGCAGCGGGCGCAGTTTGCTGGGTTGCGTCCCTTCATGCTAAAATGATGCGATGCGAGTAACCTAGGGGGTGGTTTGGCTGATCAGTCGAGTGTTGATGGGAGTACATCTGCTGGTAGCGGCGGCATTGATTACGGTGGTGCTGCTGCAGTCGGGCCGCAGTGCGGGCATCTCCGGGGCCATCAGCGGTGCGGGTGAATCGTTGTTCGGAAGACAGAGCGGAATGGATGAGTTTCTGTCCAAGATCACGACGTACCTGGCAGTAGGTTTCATGGTCCTGTCGGTGTCGATTGCGGTTTTGATCTGAGGGAAGGGGAGGTACTGTGGAGCGAGACGAAGCACTGGCCTTCTTGAAGAAGCACCTTAAGACAAAGAATCTGCTTAAGCACACTTATGCGGTGGAGGCTGTGATGCGTGGCGTGGCTGAACACCTGGAAGAGGATGGATCGCGTTGGGCCCTGGCTGGTCTCATGCATGACATTGATTATGATCAGACAGGCGACGATCCCTCACTTCATAGCATCACGGGGGCAGACATGCTGGCTGAGGCTGGCTTTGACGAGGAGATCGTTGACGCGGTCCGCGTACACAACGACTTTCACGGTTTGCCGAGACAGAGCAAGATGGCGAGGGCCCTGTACGCTGTTGACCCGCTGACGGGCCTGATCGTGGCCGCGGCCCTGGTCCATCCGGACCGGACCCTGACCGCCCTCGATGTCGATTTCGTGATGAACCGATACGCAGAGAACTCCTTTGCCCGGGGGGCGCGGCGGGATGCGATTGCTGCTTGCGACGAGCTCGGCATCGAACTGGAGGAGTTCGTCGGGATCGCCCTGGAGTCGATGCAGGAGATTCGAGGGGATCTCGGCCTCTGACCGGATCGGTGAAGGTATTTCTCCGATCGGTCCCGGGGGAGCAGTAAGCCCCCGTGAGCATTCCCGCTGGATGCATCTGCTTGCCTCGGTGCCCGCGCGATTGATCCTGCCTGAAAGGGGAGCAAGGGGCCGATATGGATGCTTTGCCTGTCCTGGCAGCAGCCAGTTACCTTCTCGGCAATCTGAGAGCTGCAGCGGGGTATCGCCGCTCGGGAGCCCGGGAGGTTGATGATCTGGTCATCAGCCTCGCTCTCGTTGTGGGGGCCATGTTGCTGGGCTACGTTGTTGCTCCCACCGCCGTGACGATGGCTGTCTCCGGGCTCGGGGGTCTGCTCGCCATTCATTTTCCTGTGGGTTCCGTCAAGAGACCGAGTCACCATACAGCCCTCGCCTGTTCTGCGGCAGCGCTGGCACTGCTGATGCCCAGGGCGACCGCCTTTGGCCTGGTTCTTTTTGCCCTTCTGTATTTTGTCGGTAGGCGAGTGACGGCCTCGGCGGTTGGCGCAATGTTCGCGGTGCCCTGGCTTGCGTGGCTGATCCGGGGAAGTGACCTGTTCCTGATCTTCGGAGCCCTGGTCTGGTTGATGCTGCTGTATAAAGATCTGGACCGGGTGGAGCGGCAGGTGCGGCAGATTTTGGGCTGGCGCGGTGAGCCGCTCATCTTTCGTAGAAGGCTGCGGCGGTTGTTGGTCGTGGTAGCGATGACGTCACTGTTTGCTCTGTTCTTTTTAAACCGTTATGTCTACCACGGTTTTGGACTGCATCCCCAGGTGTTCCGACGGGGACATCCGGGCCTGGATTACATTGCCATCACCTTCGATGATGGACCTCATCCCAGGTGGACAGCAGAGATCCTGGACATTCTCGGGGACAGGGAGGTAAGGGCCACCTTCTTCGTGGTGGGCAAACATGTGGACCAGTACCCCGAGATCGTGAGGCGTATTCTCGAGGAGGGCCACGAGGTTGGATCGCACACGTATTACCACACCAACCTTCTCAATGCCGGAGAGGCCACAGCCCTGCGCGAGCTGGCCCTGACCGAGGCAGCCCTCGAGCGGGCGGCTGATTTTTCGCCCAGGCTGTTTCGGCCGCCGAGGGGCCTTTATAGCTCTGCGGTTCTCGATGCTGTGCACGGCCAGGGTTACACCGTGGCATTGTGGTCGGTGAGTTCGACGGACTGGATGGGGACCAGTGCCAGCAGGATGGTGCGCCTGGTGGGCAGCAAGGCCCAGGGGGGAGATGTTTTGCTGTTTCACGACAGCGGTGACTTCTTTACGGCCGCAGGAGCTGACAGGAGCAACACCGTGCGGGCCCTGGGCCTCCTGATCGATGCCCTCCGTGATCGGGGCTACAGCTTTGTCACGGTCAGCGAGCTCATGATCATGAGCCTGTTGGTGGAAGGAGACGTGCCATGAGCGGGATCGAGGTACGGACAGCAACGGTTCGTGATGGTCCGGCTGTCGCCCAGGTCTTCCGCGCGTGCTTCCCGGACAGCGTGAAGCGCCTGTTCCCCGATGGTGCGCCCTCGTGGGTCACCGAGAGGCTCATGGAGTTCGTGATCGGGGTTGAACCTGGCGGCTGTTCCGTGGCGCTTTACGAGGACGGGGAGATCGTGGGATACTGTATATCTGTGGCCAGCATGCTGCGGCTCTGGTGCCGGGCACTTATCAGCAGGAGGATGTGGGGCCTGCTGGGGGCCGTACTGACGGGAAGAATTCGGATCGGGCTGAACCAGTTGGGTCTGATCGCCCGGGACAAGACCGCATTTGTGGCCAGTTTCCGCTCGTTTCTGGGCGGCAAGACAGGCCAGATTCTCTCGGTGGGGGTTTCTCCGGTGGCGAGGGGACGGGGATTGGGGACGAAATTGGTGAGGGCGGGGCTCTGTCACCTGCGGGCGAGGGGGGCCACAGAGGTCAAGCTGGAGGTGCGCCCTGACAATGAGTCGGCCATGAGGCTTTACCAGAACCTTGGGTTTGCAAGGGCTGGAGATACTCGGGACAGTAGGGGTGCGTGGCTGGTCATGTCGATGGATTTGATCAACAATGAGGAGCCAGGCTGAGGTGCAGCACGTGAAGGACGGTGTTACTCATGGCTGCAGATGACAGGGGAGCTGTGGTGGCCCGCAACCGCAGGGCGCGGCGGGATTACCACATTGAAGAGACCTACGAGGCCGGGATCAAGCTCACCGGAACCGAGGTCAAGTCGGTCAGAGATGGCAGTGTCGACTTCCAGGATTCCTACGCCGCGGTGGAAAATGGCGAGGTCATCCTGCATAATGTGCACATTGCCCCTTACCGCCACGGTAACATTCACAACCATGAGCCAAAGAGGCCACGGAAGCTGCTGCTGCAGCGCCGGGAGATCGATCGCCTCTACGGCCGCACCCGTGAGCAGGGTTACACCCTGATCCCGTTGAAGATGTATTTCCGCCGGGGATGGGCTAAAGTTGAACTGGCCGTGGGTAAGGGCAGGCGAGAATACGACAAGCGTGAGAAGATGAAAAAGGAGGATGCGGAGCGTAAGATGCGTCAGGCCATGCGGCGTCGGTGAGGAATACCTTGACATACCCAACGTTCATTTATATAATTACAAGTCCGGGTAGATGAATGAGTTTATGGGGGTGAGTAGCGTCGATCCGGGTTCGAGGGACATGGACTGCAGGCCGAGCTTGCCGTAGGCTCGTTAAAAGGCGGCAAAAAAACCAATTGCCAACGATAACTACACTCTAGCTGCTGCTTAGGTAGCTA
>SKXF01000326.1 GCA_007128555.1 Clostridia bacterium
CCGGAAGCCCGTCAATACAGAGCATGCATACCAGCATATCCCACTGCTAACCCTTTCTATCTATTCCCTGCATAGACTTGCAGGGCGCATCCTCTGCAGGTACTTCGGAGGATTGACCGCAGCACTGAAGAAATCATCTATATGAGATCAGACAAGAGACCTTTGAGAGATCACCTGGGAGAGGCACGTCGTACCCGGGTTCGGAACCTATCATACCCTAGATCAAACCTAGCACGTGGGAGGATGAATGCGATGCGCATCGTGGACCACCCGATCCTGGGCCCCCAAGAGCAGGTCGAGACCATCACGATCTACGTCGACGGGAAACCCGTACAGGCCAGGTCGGGCGAACCCATAGCGGCCGCCCTGTACGCGGCCGGGATCCGCACTGCCCGCTTCACCCCGAAACATGGGGAGCCCCGGGGGCTGTACTGCGGCATTGGACAGTGCACCGATTGCGTCATGGAAGTAGACAACGTCCCGAACGTCCGCACCTGTGTCACCCCAGCAGCAGAGGGTATGAAGGTGCGTACCCAGCACGGCCTGAGGGGGGCAAAGGGACATTGAAGACCCGGGATGTGGTGATCATCGGATCAGGACCCGCCGGGCTCACGGCAGCCACCGAGTGTGCCCGGGCCGGGCACCGGACCCTCCTGGTCGACGCCAACCTGGCTCCCGGAGGCCAGTTGATCAAGCAAACCCACAGGTTCTTTGGCTCGGGGGCCCACATGGCGGGAAGACGTGGGATCGACATCGCCCGGGAGCTCACTGCCGGGGCCGAGGAAGCCGGAGTGGAGCTGTGGCTCGACAGTTCGGTCTATGCCCTGGCTCCTGGCGGTCAGATCATGATGATGCGGGGAGCTCTCGAGGGGGCCGGGAACAGCCGCAGGATGCACAGTGAACGGGTGACGACACAAAGGATGATCCTGGCCACCGGTGCCGAGGAGAATCCCCTGGCCTTCCCGGGATGGACCCTGCCGGGGGTCATGGGAGCCGGAGCGGCCCAGACCCTGGTCAACCTACACCGGGTCCTGCCCGGACGGCGGGTGCTGATGGTCGGTTCGGGAAACGTGGGGTTGATCGTAGCCTACCAGCTGCTGCAGGCGGGAGCCGACGTCGCCGCTGTTGTCGAGGCCGCTCCTCGCATCGGCGGATACGGCGTCCACTCTGCCAAGCTGAGGCGGATGGGCGTCCCGATCCTGACCTCGCACACCATCGTTGAGGCCTCAGGCGACGGACAGGTTGAGACCGCCATCATCGCCCAGGTGGATGCGGAGTGGCATCCCGTTCCCGGCACCGAGAAGAGGCTGCAGGTTGACACCATCTGCACAGCTGCCGGCCTGAGACCCAACACGAGGCTGGCCAGCATGGCCGGCTGTCAACTGGGCTTTTCCCTGGGCAGTTGGAGCCCCCTGTATAATGAAGACATGCAGACCAGCCATTCTGGGATCTATGTTGCCGGAGATGCGGGTGCCGTGGAGGAAGCCAGCATTGCCATGGAAGAGGGCCGCCTGGCGGGACGGTCGGTCGCGGCATCCCTGGGTTCCGTCGTGTGCGAAACAGGCAGACAGGCCCTGAGGCGAAGCCTGGCCAGCCTGCGCCGGGGTGATGAAGCCGGTGCAGTACGGACGCAGATGACGAAGTCGAATCGAAGATGTAGGCGTACGGGTGAGGGTGCCGCCGATCATGGCAAGCAGGGCCCATGTCACGGCCAGATATGTTTGGCAGAAAGCGGTGATGAACATGCAGGATGACCTGATCATATGCCGCTGCGAAGAAGTCACCGTCGGGCAGATCCGCACCGCCATTCGACAGGGGGCCGTCACCCTGTCGGGAATCAAGAGGCGCACCCGTGCCGGCATGGGCCTCTGCCAGGGACGCACCTGTGGCGCCCTGATGGCCAGGATCCTGTCGGTGGAACTCTCACGGCCCCTGGACGGCTTCCCCCCCGATGCCATCAGACCCCCCTCGCTGCCGGTGACCTTCGGAGTGCTGGCGGGTGATCGTAAATGAAGGCAACGGATACGGTTGTGATCGGCGGCGGGGTGATCGGCACGGCAGTGGCCTACTACCTGGGCACCGAGGGCGCCGAGGTGACCCTGTGTGACACCCGAGACATCGCGGGGGGCACCTCGAGTGCCTGCGACGGCCAGGTCCTCGTCAGCAACAAGAAACCTGGCTACGACAGTGACATGGCACTGAAAAGCCAGGCACTGCTGGAAGCCATGGCTCCTGACCTTCCCATCGACATTGAACACGCCCCCCATGGGAGCCTCCTACCCATCGACAGCGAAAACGACCTGGGAGCTGCCAGGGATTACGTCGATCGGCAGCGCGCGGTGGGCCTGCCCATGGAGCTGCTGGACCGCCAGGAGACCCGGAGCGAGTGCCCTGCCCTGGCCGGGGACATGGCAGGGGCCGTACTGTGTCCCCAGGACTCGGTCCTGAACCCCATGGCCCTCGCCTTTGCCACGGCAGAGGGGGCGCGGCAGCGGGGCGCCAACATACACGCCTTCACCGAGGTCCTCGACATTGAACTCGATGGAGCCGGGGCGGTCTCCGCGGTGGTCACGTCCAGGGGAAAAATTCCGACCCGGTGCGCGGTGATCGCCGCGGGGGTCTGGTCTCGGTCCCTTGGGGAGAAGTTGAGGCTACCGTTCCCAGTCAGGCCACGCAAGGGGCACGTGCTGGTCGCACAGAGAGGTACACCAC
Source organism: Clostridia bacterium (assembly GCA_007128555.1). The sequence continues at coordinate 2,713 of SKXF01000326.1, forward strand.
CGTACCAGGGGAACATGCAGGAATTTGGCTACGTGATGACCAAGTCCGGCCAACGACGCACCGGCGACATCGAACCCGAGATGGAGGAGTGCGGCGTCGCCTTTGTCTACGAGGCCA
>SKXF01000089.1 GCA_007128555.1 Clostridia bacterium
CTGCTCTGCAAGCAGACCGATGAAAACACGGTGAGCGGGCACTTCTCTGATTGGTCCTATCATCATCTGGGGTGTGTATCATTGCTCATTGAGATGTGGAATGTTGCCCATGCAGCGGGTGTTGAGCTGCCCCGGAATCGAGCCGAGGGGTCTTGTGAACACATGACCGAAGAGACCGAGGTGAGGATGCTGAAATGGGTCGATGAAGAGTTGGGTGGAGACGGCTTTGTGGACTGGGTTCACTACGATCATCCCGATCTGGGTCCGGTGGAGATCGGGGGCTGGGACCTGAAGTTCACAAGACACAATCCTCCGCTTCGATACGTGGAGGACGAGCTGGCCAAGAACGTGCCGTTCATGCTGGACATGATGGCTGCCCTGCCTCAGCTGGCCTTTGGTCGGACCCGGATGACCCCTGTGTCGGAGGGGGTTCTCCAGATCCGGTTGCAGGTGCAGAACGCGGGATATCTTCCCACGCATGTGACGGAGAAGGCCCTTGATCTGGGCAAGGCGCAGCCCGTGATGGTTTCCCTTGAACCTTCCGTCGGTGAGGTTCTGGGTGCTCGAGAGCTTGACCTTGGCCATCTCGACGGTCGATCCATTCACGGAGATCAACAGGGCTGGACCGGGTATTATATCTATGGTAATCCGGTGCCTGAGTTCGAAAGGGTTGCAGCATGGACGGTGCGGTTAGACAGGGGAAAATTCAAGGGAGAAGTCACAGCAGAGACACCGCGAGGCGGGCGGGTCCAGATGAAGATTGCCTGGCCGGATTAGGTAATTCCGATTCAGGCGCTTGGTGGAGCAGGGCGAGGAAGATGCTGGTACCCAGGCCCTGATTAATCCTGTTGCCGGTTGCCAGGCCAACTGAACGCCGGCAGGCCATCGTGCACGCATCATAATGAGCCATAGGGGATGGCATGTGCCCTGGGTTCTCGGGGGATTCCGACGAAGACAGAAGCTTTGACGGCGTCGGTTCTCGCGGAACCGGTGGGGTTGCTGCCGGGTATACCTTGCCTTTCACCTGTTGGTCTAGGTCTGCTGACCGGGTGGTGATTTCGAATGCTCGGGTAGATGTCCGTAAATGAGGATCATGTCCGGTGCCTCCGTGGCCCAGTAGTGGAGCCACACGGCCAGGTAATGAAAGACTCCGGAAGCAATGCCGATGTGTGATCGCAGTAGCAAGCCTGGAATCACGAAGATGAGGGTGCCGAACGTGTACATGGCATTAGGGGTGTAACGGAAGATCGCCTCGCGGACGAAATCCATGCGGCGGTACTCTTCTGAGAAATGATCTGCGCCCAGGGCGCGTTTTAGCCCGAAGTACTTGAAGACGCTGAAACATGTCCAGCCCACCAGAATCGCAGTAGCTGCGCTTAGAACCATCATCAGTGTTGGTATTTCTGTCAGAGTATGGGGTGAGCTTACCGAGGCCAGGATGGTGCTTCCGATGCGGAGAAAGAAGAATGTGAAGAACTGGATTCCATGTACGAGCAGGGCCTGACGACCGAAGATCATGGACATGTGTTGCCCATGAATCTCTGAGCGCCAGATCACGGCGGTTGTTCCCTGGTGCAGTGCGGCGGCAACGAGCGCCACCACGACCCAAATGCCATCTCCACCGATAAAGGCAAGATACAGGTACAGGAGGCCGGACAGGACAAGAAGGCCCATGGCGTGTTGAATCTGCCGGAAGGTTGGAGGGAAGGTGCGGGTGGTGGCTTTCAATGAGCTTGCCTCCCTGGATGCATGGTGTTTGCGTCTCAGTTTATTATAACTCACCTATCGAGCTGTTCTCGTCATTGCCCCCGGTGTTGCCTCACTTCGATCACTTCTGGTCGCTTCTCCGGGCACCTGCACGGATGGGCAGGAAGAGACAGGCCGTGGTGAAGATGTAGTCCTCCCTGGGCTGAAAAGACCAGAAGGTAACCCGGGGCTGGGTCCCCGTGCCTGTACTATTGCCGTGGCCGGGGTCGCTTATCAGCCCTGACCGCTGGTGCCCACGGTCTCTTGTCGCAGGTCTGCTACCCGGCCATCGATTGGCGTGGCCTGGGTTGCTGGCACCTGGATCGGTCTCTCCGTGGTCGTAAGGGCACCTGAACGATATCTTACTTAATAGAGGGGTCCTTCCTTTTGGGATCCCGTCCATCGGGAGATTCTCTCCCGGTGGGCCAGGGCCGATCAAGGGTGATATCAGCCGCTTGATGTTCGAGAGGGGTTCTGTAACGAGATGCCCCCGGATCGCAAGTCGACAGCCCTCTGCATCTCCGCACCCCGTAGTCGATCATGAGCCCTCCGGCATCCTTTCGTACTTCCCACTGCCCAGGTGGTATGCTCAGATGCTGAGGCAGGCTCCTTCTTCTGCCCAGGGCCCTAACCCCTCTGTACCGTTGGGTTGGTGTTGTCTGTTGTTCCATCTGCCACCTGCATGTTGGCACGATGGGCAAGTCGATCAAGGAGGGCGACAATACGAAGCCGGTCTTTATAGAAGGCGTGCGGTAGGATTATGTCGACCCAATGTGATGACCCGAATGACACAAACCGTGAATATCCCTTCCGTCATGCATTGCCACCCCTTGACGCTGGACGCGGTTCCGACTGGAGCCCGGCGCTGGTGGCTTTTTGCTGGCAAGTCGCTGTTTCAGGAACCGCGCCGAAACCTAGGATCTGATTGAGGGCCCAGGACGTTGGCCACATCTTGATCCAATGAGAGTGCTCGCCCACACCTGTCCCTGGTGATCTCAGCTCGTACTTCCATTCTCCTCTCGTCAGCAAAAAGGCGCGCTGTCGCCCGTGATCGATCAGCATCCCATGAACAGGTA
>SKXF01000081.1 GCA_007128555.1 Clostridia bacterium
ACGTCCAGGGGGAGGCTATCGTATCTCTGGCAGAACCATCTGTGGATCCCCCGCAGGTCGTGGTGAATGGACCGGCCAGTCGCGTCCGGAGCGTGTTCCAGGTGATTGCCGAGGTAAACGTCGAAGGGGTTGGGCAGGCTGTGGATGAAAGGGTCATCTGCACGCCCGTGGACATCCGGGGCAATGAGGTTCGTGGTGTTCTGGTCACGCCGCGGCAGGTGGACATTCACATCCCAAAACTTGCGACCCAGATGTCCAGGGAGGTTCCCATTCGTCCGTCCCTGATGGCATCAGAGGATCTTGAGATAGTTGTCCTCGTGATGGAGGTTGAACCGGGATGGACAACGGTGACCGGCGCAGAGGAGGCCGTGGACCGGCTTGAGTATGTTGTGACCGAATCCATTGACATGTTACAGCTGCAAGAGCAATACTTTGATATTATTGACAGCGAAGATGAGGGTGAGGGTGAGGATGACGAGCCCCTCGAGATTTTCAAGGACGTGCCCCTCGTGGTGCCTCGGGATGAGAGGGGCGCTGAGATGCGCATCAATCCGCTCAACGTGACCGTGCGATTGGTGCTGGACCGGGTAGATCGGGTCGACCTGGGAGAATGAAGTGCGGATCCATGAAGGGGAGGTTGTGAGGCTGTGGCCGTTTCACTGTTCGGAACCGATGGTGTGAGAGGTATTGCCAATAATTCCCTGACGCCCGGGCTGGTGTTCAGATTGTCTCGGAGTGTCGCAGTGTGGTTTCGTCGCAACTTTGGTGGGGACGGTCCGGCCGTGGTTGTCGTGGGCAGGGATACCCGCCGATCCGGGGACATGTTCACGGCTGCCGTGATAGCGGGAGTGACCTCGGCGGGAGCCGACGTTCTCTTTCTCGGCGTGGTACCCACGCCTGCCGTGGCCCATGCGGTGGCCAACTCTTCCGTTGCGGTAGGCGGCATCGTGGTGTCAGCTTCTCACAACCCCGCCGCATACAATGGGATTAAACTCTTTGGTGGACAGGGGCGGAAACTGAGCCTGGATGATGAGGCGGAAATCGAGGGCCTCGTGGAACAGTGTCCCGATGGTCTGCCCCGGGGAACCTCTGTTGGGGTGGTCCATCGGGGAACCCGGGAGGTTGCTGCCTATCTCCATGACCTGGCCTGTGCCCCGGGTCATTCCCTGGACGGTATCCGGATTCTCCTTGACTGCGCCAACGGGGCCGGGTCCAGGCTGGGGCCGGCGGCCTTTCGCGATGCAGGAGCCGTCGTAACGGCGCTGTTCGATGAGCCCGACGGGGTCAATATCAACGACGGGTGCGGGTCAACCCACCCCGAGGTCCTTCGAGCCGCGATGCTTACAGGTGATTATGACCTCGGCATCAGCCTGGATGGCGATGCTGACCGGGTGGTGGCGGTGTCGCCGGAGGGACAGATCCTCGACGGCGATGATATCCTTTACATCCTGGCCCGGGATCTGAAGGGGCGAAATCTGCTTCGCGGCAACCGTGTTGTGACCACCATCGTAAATAACCGGGGGCTCGACGCCAGCCTGAAGACCGAGGAAGTGGAGGTGGTGCACTGCTCCGTCGGCGACAGGGAGATCATGTACACCATGCAAAGAGAGGGGGCGAGCCTGGGAGGCGAGACATCGGGGCACATCTTGATGGAGGATTTTGCCGTCTCGGGCGATGCAATCCTGGCGGCGTTGATGCTCACGTCCGTCCTGGTACGCACGAAGCGATCCGTTGGGGCCCTACTGGAGGGTTTCACCAAGTTCCCCCAGGTGTTGGTGAATGTGCCGGTCAGGGACCGGGAGGCCCTGGCGGACGACCAGGTGATAGCAGCCCGGATCGATGAGGTTGAGGGTCTACTGGGCGACGAGGGCAGAGTGCTGGTGCGGGCGTCGGGAACGGAGCCGGTGGTGCGTGTGATGGTTGAATGCCCAGGGGCCGAGGAGGCCGAGAGAATGGCCCGTGATCTGGCCGATGTGGTGTCGGAACGGTTGAGTTGAAGATGAAGGAGGATCGGAAAGCTTGCAGTGATGTGTCAAGCGCCTGAGCCTTAAGGGCTGACGAGGTTGGAGTTTATCGAGGGATCGGCGGATGCTCCACGGCATGACCGGTCGTGACCGTTGTCTCAAACCCCCCGGGCAACCGGGGATCCAAAGGACAGCGGGTGGTCGCAGGGGCTTTCTGTATCCTCTCGGCGGTCGTTAATCTCCGGAGGGAGGATGGATTATGTGTGGAATTGTTGGTTATGTTGGACCGCGCGATGCGCGGGAGGTACTGCTTGATGGTCTGAAGCGATTGGAATACCGAGGTTATGATTCAGCGGGTCTGGCTCTTCTGCTCGATGGGGTGGCCGACGATTTGAACCTGGTCAAAAAGGCCGGCACGATCAAGGAGGGCCTCGAGGTTTCCCTTGGGGAATCGGTCCTGGACGCGAGATCCGGGATCGGCCACACTCGGTGGGCAACCCACGGGGCACCCAACGATTGCAATGCCCACCCGCATCGCGACTGCAGCGGCAAGATCGCCGTGGTGCACAATGGGATCATTGAGAACTACGCCGAGCTCAGGGATGAGCTCCGGGAGGCCGGTCATTCCCTCGTCTCGGAAACCGATACGGAGGTCATCCCCCACCTGATCGAACACTATCGCAACGAGGGTCTCGAGTTGTTCGAGGCCGTCGGCCGTGCCGTTGAGAGGCTTGAGGGTGCCTATGCCCTCGCGGTTCTGGACGGATCGACGCCCGGGGTGATGATCGGGGTGCGAAAGAACAGCCCCCTCATCGTGGGCCTTGGCGAGGGCGAGAACTTTCTCGCCTCGGATG
>SKXF01000157.1 GCA_007128555.1 Clostridia bacterium
CGCTTGATCGACCACCAGGATGACTGGTCGAGTGTTGTGGCCCAGGCCCTTTCGAAGGCGGTGGAAGATCTCCGGCATCGCATGGGCTCCGACATGGAGGAATGGAGGTGGGGGGCGCTCCATCGGACCCGCCCGATCCACACCCTGAGCCCTTCCTTTGAGGATCTGTCCGCCCTGCTGGATCCCCCGGGGGTGGACGTCCACGGAGATGCCGACGTGGTGCACTCTGCCAGCTATATTCCCAACGGAACCGACTTCACGGTCAGTGGAACGTCCAATGCCCGGTACGTTTTCGATCTTGCGGATTGGAGACGGAGCCGGTGGATCATTCCCCTGGGCTCCTCTGGACATCCCGGAAGTGACCACTACGCGGATCAACTCCCGTTGTGGCGAAACGTGCAGACGGTGAACATGCTGTACGTCTGGGACGACATCCAGTCAGAGGCAGTTACCCGGCAGGTGCTTCGCCCAGGGAGGCAGGCAGACGAAAAGTGATGTTTCCGTGCTATCCCATGCTCACGGATTTGCCAGCATCGCGTGGTGCCCTTCCTCGAACGGGAAGGGGTGAAGAACAGCTGGGAAGGGTGGCAATACGGCAGACCGGAAGGATCTGGGCGAACCGGGGCGAAGGATTACGTAACGTGATAGCGAAGGAGGCGCCTACATGCATCGGATTCATCACAATCTACGGTGGTTCGTCGTCCTGTTCGTGGTGTTGTCGCTGATGGTCGTCGCTGCCAGTTGCGGATCAAAACCCGAGGAGGATGCAGGCGAGCCGACAGCGCCTGCCGATCCAGGGCAGGAGGAGGAAGAAGAGGAGGAGGAGGAAGAGGAACCGCCCCCACCTCCCCCGCCGGCGGTAGACGACGGCGTATTGGCCACCCAGTGGCGAAACCCGGATCACATCGGCTCGCTGATCCAGGATTTCTCCGAACTGGCCTGGACGTTGACCTTTGATGGGAAACCCCTCACGGCTCACTACACGTTGGAAGGTATCGATACCGTCCAGGGCACCGATTTCCTTCTCATTGTCATCGACGTGGACCTGTCTCAATGGGAGGCTGGCCCTGACTACATCATACGGATCTGGGTGGACGAGGATACATGGACGACGGGACAGGCCGAGCTCGACGGGGAGATCGTTGACCCCATGGTGGCAGAGAGCATCACGGAGGGCGTGTTGGAAATGGCGCTTCTCCCCTTCTTTGCCATGGATGACCTGGCAGCAGATGCCGTGCTGGGTGTGCCCGGGGCCGGCCCCGTACCCGACGGGACAGAGTGGCGTCTCATGGACTCGACGACCGAGAGGTTTGGGGACCTGCAGGCCACGGTGCACTGGCTCGAGGTCGACATCCGGCTCAGCGAGGACTGGGAAGCCACCCAGGAGTGGGGCATTGCCGATTTCGGCGAGTTCCAGATGCTCGTCGAGTGGGTGGCGACCATCCGCGACGATGACGAGGCGTTCACGTTTCACATGAAGGTAGACAGGATCGTGCCTCGCTGATGGGGCTCTCCCTTTCATGGGGGTCCCTCTGCTCAACGCACATCAGCTGTTGGACACCTGGAAGGGATGCAGGCGGACATGAATGCGAGGTGGAGGGACCGTGGCAACCTTTACGGGTGACGTTCACCCGGTCGGAAGGAGCCTGCACGAGGCCGCCGTTGGTCTTCTGAGGGCCTCGGGACACATCGTGGAGGAGCCCTCCATCGCTACCGGTTTCTGCGTGACCATTGATGGGCACGAGATCACGCCCGATCGGTGGGACAGAATCATCGATTCCATGGAGTTGGACATCCTGGATCATATCAGGGACATGCTGGGGCCAGAGATCTTCCTCCGGCACGACGAGGCGTGATGCGGCTTCGCTGCGCCCCCGGGGGACGGGTTCTGTGCTCATCCTGACAGCTCCACCTCATCGGTAGAGGGCCCGTGGGAGGTCCCTGCGGGCCCTCTACCGCGTCGATCTATTTCTTCAGGTCCATCGGCTGGCCGCAACAGACCAGGGTCCCGCCGCCGCCTTCACAGACCTTGACGACATTGCCGCACTTGGCGCATTCGTAGACTTCCCCTTTACTGGCTGGCATCGTCTCACCTCCTCATCGTTTCTTCTTGAGTGTTGCGTGAACACACGAGACTCCGTGCTATGACCACTCGTTGGAAGGTACCGTCCGCACGTGGAATCCTTCTCGATTGCAGGCGATTTTCCTTCTCGTTCTCTCCGGTGTTCCGTGTCCCTGGCTGAACACCGGTCAGCGGGTAGCCTGTCCCTTCCCGTTCAGCCCTGTAACCCGCTGGGATCCCATTACGCCGGGGGTTGCGGGGGCGACACCTTGAACTTGCTCTGGCCCCAGGCAAAGATCATGATCCCGTGCAGGACGAAAAAGCCGGAGATCACCAGGAAGGCGGTCTCCAGGGAGAACCGATCGTAGAGATTGCCGACCAGCGGACCGGCCAGGGCTCCGCCCATGGACATGACGCCGAAAACGAGGCCGAAGACGGTGCCTTCCTTCCCCCGGGGTGACACCTCGGAGGTGATCGCATTCAGGCAGGGGCGAGACAGGGAATGGAAGAAACCCGTGGCGAGCAGAAGCAGCGCCAGGGCGATCCCGCTCAGTGGGACGCCCACCAGGACCCCGATGAGTCCCGCGGTGCCCAGGGTGGCGATCAGCACGATATGGGAACGGTCCATGCGGTCACCGAGGGCGCCGCCTACCAGGGAGCCCCCCGCGCCTGCGAGCATGAGGATCGTCGAGAGTACCCCTGCCACCGCGGCCGATGAGCCGCGGGCATCCGCGAAGAAGGTCGGCAGCCAGGTCGCCAGCCCTCTGCCGAAGACGCCCGATAAAAAGGCTGCCGAGGCGATGATGTATACGGGGATCCACCGGGTGCTGAGACGCAGGCGCCCGGGGCCTGCCTGTGCATCCGCTGATGCGTGCCGCTCGGGTGGATCCGCCTCCTTACGTATCTCTTCCGGGTCGAGGTCCGGGTAGATCACCTGGAAAAGTACGACCAGGAGTGCCCCGGCCCCAACGATGGTGCCGAGGGCTGTTCGCCAGCCCAGCAGGGTCCCCAGGATCGCAGAAACAGAGTAGCCTGCTGCCGCGCCAAGGTTGCCCCCGATGTTGTGAAGGGCCATGCCCATGCCCATGCCGCCCGAATGCCGGGTTGCCCTCGCCACATCGGTGAAGCTGGCGGGGTGGAACGTGGAGTTGCCCATCCCGTACACGGCCTGGGCCAGCACGAAGGCAGGGATGGTGTGCGCCCTGGATAGAAGGAACAGACCGGACAGGGTGAGGCAGTAGCCCACGACCAGCAGCTGCTTGGGGGTGAAGCGGTCGGTCAGAAGCCCGGCGGGAAGTTGAAAGAGGCCCGATGCCACGGCTCCCGCGGCCACGATGATCCCCAGCTGGGTTCCTGTGAGGCCCAGGTCGCTGCGGATGAAAATGAGCAGCGGTGGCAGGGATGTGGACACGATGTGCTGCAGTGCATGGGCGGCAATGAGGATGTTTCGCGCCCTCAGGGCCTGGAGTTGAACGTCACTGCGAGTCGCTGTCATGGCACTCTCCTCGTTGACAGAGCCAGCTTTAATCCATATGAACAATAGCAGTTTGGACGATCTTTGACCAGAGCGGACCTGCTGCTTGCTTGGCAGAGGGGGTGTCGGATCCGTCATGGCTCACGATTGAGTGCTTCCGTGAACTGGGTTATGCTGAAAATGGTAGCAGGACCCGGTCATGACTCCCGCTGACATCGCATCAACCGGGGGCCTGGATGGACGGCGCTGGCCCTGGTCGGTTCCAGGTATGTCCTTCGAAGGGGATGAGAACGTGCTCGACCTACTGATTCAACGAGGACAGGTGATCCTTGAGACGGGTGAGAGCCGGGTTGACATTGGCGTCAAGGATGGGAAGATCGTCCAGCTGGGCAGATCAGAGTACATGGCTGACGCAACGAGCGTCATCGATGCCGGGGACATGCTGGTGCTGCCGGGGATGATCGACCCCCATACCCACTTCTCCTTACCGCTCATGGGAACGACGACCGGGTTGAGTTTCCAATCCGGTACCCGGGCAGCATGCATGGGAGGGACCACGACGGTCATCGACTTCGCCATTCAACCCCCGGGGACCCTCCTGGGTGACACCCTGGCGGAACGGCGCCAGCAGGCCGATGGGAAGGTGGCCATCGATTATGCCCTGCACCTGGTCGTAACCGATGCGACGCGCCCCGTCCTCTCCGAGCTCCGTGACGTTGTGGCGGACGGTGTCCCATCGCTCATGATGAATCTCAAGCGCGGGACGATGAACGACGATGTCTTTGTCGCGGCGATCCTGGAGCAAATCAGGGATCGCGCCCTGTGGACGACCCACGCCGTGGACTCCCCGATTTCTGATCACCTGGTAAAAGAAGCGGTCAGGCGGGGCCATACCGAACCCATTTACCACGCCCTGACCAAGCCCCCGCTGGTGGAGGCCGAGGCATTGAACCGAGCCCTGTTCATGACGGAGCACACAGGAGCTGCTCTTTACGACTTCCACATGTCCATCGCCGAGGGTGTCGAGCGGATCGGCCGGGCGCGGGACCGTGGGCGCCCGGTCTATGCCGAGACGTGTACCCATTACCTGGCGCTCACCGAGGATGCGTTGAAAAGAGAAGATGGGATCAACTTCATCTGCAGTCCCCCCCTGCGATCGCGCGAACACGTGGATGCGCTTTGGAACGGGCTCAGGGATGGGGTCATTTCCACCCTGGGTTCCGATGAATGCACATTCACCCACGACCAGAAGCTCATGGGGAAGGGTTCCTTCGCCGACGTACCCAATGGTCTATGCGGGATGGAGTTCCGTCTCCCGATCATGTACACCGAGGGCGTCCTGAAGGGACGGATCTCCCTGTCACGAATGGTCGAGGTCCTGAGCACCAATGCGGCGCGGATCTTCGGGCTGTATCCGCGGAAGGGTGTCATAGCGGTCGGCTCCGATGCAGACCTGGTGTTGTTCGATCCCCGCAAAGAGGCAACCCTCTCTGTCGAGGATTCCGCCACCGGGTGCGACTGGCACCCGTACGAGGGCATGGTCGCCAGGGGCTGGCCCATCAACACGACGATTGCCAGGGGCAGGGTCTCCTGTGTCGATGGGACGTTCCGGGGTGACGCCGGTCACGGCTCCTTCCTGAAGAGGCGCATTGCACAGGACGTGTTGGAAGGTCCGGTGGTGTAGATCCCCACGTGCAGGACGGGAGCACGGAAAACGCCTCGATGCCCGACGTGCAACTGCTCCATGACCTTTGCCACGGGACGGCCTGATCCGTCCGATTCCTGGCAGTGGACCCGGCAAAGGGGATCCTCTGCCCGCCAGGGACGCCGTTTGCGGTCTCCTCCCTTCCCGAAGCGGTACCTGCCCAGGAGCGATCACGCAGGTCGCGGTCTCACAGGGCCTCGCGGAAGGTCCCGGTGCGAAGCTCGTAGACGAACTTGCGGCCGCTGGCCGTGGTGACGTAGAGCCGGGGGTGGGCAACGCCCGTTGCGCTCCAGTCGACCGAGAAGTCCTCGGTGATGAAAAAGGGTGGATTCCTGAGGTGATACTCTACGAGGCAGAGCCCGAGGGCCCGGCGCTGCTCTTCGGGTGATGCACGGGTGTTGATGCAGATCCGCCATGATGTCCCCACGGGAACAAGGCGGCCGGTCTCGTTCATGAAGCGGGAGCGCTCAAGGGTGATCCCCTGTCGTGCTGCCAGGTACGCGAAGGAATGAAGTCCCACGATGTCCTCCTTTCCTGCTGCTTGGTTCTGAGCACGGTCTGGCGATCCACCTCCCAGGCGGACGGCGGTGGCCATGGCAATGGGCGCCAGTTATCGCATCGGGTTTCAGGGGGTGCGTGAGCTGCTGCGAGGTAGAGAGATCGTATCATGCTGCCATTGCTTCCATATTCGCCATGGCAGAAGGGTTTCCTCCCGCTGTGTCCAGTGATCTCCAGCATGTTCGGAAGGTCGATCTGCAGCATTCAGCTCCTGCTGCCGCCTGCTGGCCAGGCCGGGCATTATGTACCACGCATTCCCCCGGCTGGGCTATAATGTTCAGGGGTGATCGTGTTGCCGAGGCCGATTGAAGTCGTAGCGTATGATCCGGGCTGGCCAGGGGTGTTTGAGGGGTTGATGGACAGGGTTGCCCGGGCCCTGGACGGGCTGTCCTTTTGCACGGAACACGTCGGCAGCACAGCCATCCCCGGCTGCGCCGCCAAGCCGATCGTGGACCTGGTCGTGGTCGTCGGTCCACCCGACAAGGATGAGGCGATCAGCCGGCTGGCTGCGGCGGGATACGTCCACAAAGGCGACGGGGGCATAACCGGGCGTGAGCGCTTTGCCCAGCCCGGGGATCTGCCCCGGCATCACCTGTACCTTTGCTCCGCGGGCAACCGTGAACTGGAACGGGAGATCCTCTTCCGTGACTACCTGCGGAGCCATCCCGAGCAGATCCTGAACTACAGCCGTCTCAAGATTGACCTGGCGGCAAGATACCGCGACGACCGGCAGGCATACACCCGGGCCAAGACCCCTTTCATTGAGGGCATCCTTTCCCTGGCCGGGCGCAGTCGAGGTGAGTTGTGATGGGCAGAGATTTGAGCGGCACAATGAGGGGACGTGGCGAACCAGGGCTCCGGTCCACGGACGTTTCCCTTCGATGTTCGATGATGAGATCCAGGAAAAATGCACACGGAAAATTTTGACCACCGATCCCTTGACATCCCGGTAACAGGGTGGTAATTTAATGGTACTAAACCCAAGTGATTTTGTCGGGAATGGAGCCGGGTGATTCCTATGAAGATTTCTACAAGAGGTCACTATGGCGTCCTGGCCATGACCGTCCTGGCCCGGCACTATGGAGGAAATCCCATTTCGATCAAGGAAATTGCCGAGGAGAAGAACCTGTCGGCCAGCTATCTCGAACAGCTCCTTGCCCCGCTGAGACGGGCAGGTCTCGTTCGAAGTGTGCGTGGGCCTCGCGGCGGATATCATCTGGCCAGTGTTCCCGAGGACATCACCGTCGGCGATGTGCTGGAGGTACTGGAAGGTCCCTTTGTGCCGGTGGAATGCGCTGGCACGGACGAGGCCCTTCCCTGCTGTGAGGATGACTGTTCCCTGCGCCGGGTCTGGCAGGACCTTCGCGACAGCATGCTCCAGGTGGTGGACTCGGTCACCTTGAGGGAACTGGCGGATGATGTTGGCAGCCGGCAAACGGGTGTTGAGTGAGGCCGGTAGGAGAAGATATCTCATACAGGCAGGGGAGGTTAGTGCATTGAGACGGGTATACCTGGATCATTCAGCGACGGCGCCGGTGCATCCTCGTGTCGCCGCAGCTGTGACGCGCTATATGCTGACCGACTACGGAAACGCCTCCAGTGTGCATTCTTTTGGTCGCGAGGCGCGGAGGGCCCTGGACCGGGCCCGCGAGCAGGTGGCGGAGCTCATCGGGGCAGAGGATGTTCGGGAGATTATCTTCACCAGTGGGGGCACCGAATCGGACAATCTCGCCCTCAAGGGTGTCGCCCGCGCCAACCGCCGCAGGGGTGATCATATCATCACGAGCGCCGTGGAGCATCACGCGGTGCTGCACTCGTGCGAGGCCCTGGAGAAAGAGGGCTTTCGCGTCACGACCGTCGGGGTGGACAGCGAGGGCCGCGTCGATCCCGAAGAGGTTCGCGAGGCGGTGACGGATGATACGATTCTGATCAGCATCATGCTGGCCAATAACGAGATTGGAACCATACAGCCCGTGCGGAAGATTGCGGCTATTGCCCGGGAAATGGATGTGCTCGTGCACACGGACGCCGTCCAGGCGGCCGGCCAGATCCCGGTGGATGTCGTCGATCTGGGCGTGGACCTGGTGAGCCTGTCTGGTCACAAGATGTACGGCCCGAAGGGAGTGGGGGTCCTCTACGTGCGCAAAAAGACGAGGATTGGGCCCACCGAGCACGGCGGCCATCACGAGAGGAACCTGCGGGCCGGGACCGAGAACGTGGCCGGCATCGTGGGAATGGGCGAGGCCTGTGCCGTGACGCTGGAGGAGCTCTCCCACCGGGGAGCCCACCTGTCCAGGCTCAGGGACCGCCTCATAGACGGCCTCCTGAAGATCGACGGGGTGCAGCTGAACGGCCCCCGTCGCGAGCGACTACCCAACAACGTCAACGTGAACGTCAACGGCATCGAGGGCGAGGCCATGCTTCTCAACCTGGATGCGCAGGGGATTGCTGCATCCTCGGGGTCCGCCTGTACGTCCGGCAGTTTGGAGGCCTCCCACGTACTGTTGAGCTGCGGGATTGATCCGGAGGAGGCCCACGGGTCGTTGCGAATGACCCTGGGGCGCGATAACAGCCAGGAAGATATGGACTACGTGCTCGAGGTCCTCCCGGGGATCGTGGAGAAGCTCCGGGCCATGTCCCCTCTGGCATAAGGGCGAGAAAATCGGGTGGGAGAGATACCATGTATTCTGACAAAGTGATGGATCACTTCATGAATCCCCGCAACGTCGGGGAGATCGAGGACGCCGATGGCGTCGGGCAGGTAGGTAATCCGGTTTGTGGGGACGTTATGGCCATGTACATCAAGGTCGAGGACGATCGCATCAGTGATATCAAGTTCAAGACCTTCGGCTGTGGAGCGGCCATTGCCACCAGCAGCATCACGACGGAGCTGGTGAAGGGGAAGACCCTCGATGAGGCGTTGGAGATCAGCAACAGCTCGGTGGCAGAGGCGCTTGACGGGCTTCCAGCCCCGAAGATGCACTGCTCCAACCTGGCCGCCGAGGCCCTTCATGCTGCGATCGCCGATTACCAGGAGAAGGCCAAGACGGGATAAACCATGGGTCTGAAGGTGGTTGTTGCCATGAGTGGGGGAGTGGATAGCTCCCTCGCCTGTGCCCTTTTACTTGAACAGGGTCACGAGGTGTTCGGTGTCACCATGCGCCCATGGTCCGAGGATCCCGGTGCCTGGGATCCAATGTTGTCCCGGGCCCGGGCTGTCGCCGAGCAGATCGGAATACCCCATCGGGTGGTGGACCTGGGCGAGTCCTTCCGCCGCCTGGTGGTGGAGGGTTTTGTCCAGGCCTACCTTGCCGGGAAGACTCCGAATCCCTGCGTTATATGCAACCCGGCGGTGAAATTTGGGGCCCTGTGGGAGGCGGTCCAGGACCTCGAGCCCGATTACATGGCCACGGGGCACTATGTTCGCCGCAGCTACGACCGGGACTCGGGCCGCTTCCAACTGCACAGGGGCCGTGACCTGGTGAAGGATCAGAGCTATGTCCTCTGGCGCATGGGGCAGGCGCAGCTGGCCCGCTCCCTTTTCCCCCTGGGGGACCTGGCCAAGGAGCGGGTGCGCGAAATGGCCGCCCAGAGGGGGATGAAGGCCGGCGAGCAGGCGGAGAGCCAGGAGATCTGTTTTCTTTTCGGACAGGACTACCGGGCGTTCCTGGCCCGCTGGGCTCCCGGCGACATCACGCCGGGGCCCGTCATGGACCGGGAGGGCCATGCCCTCGGTCAGCATCGGGGCCTTCCCTTTTACACCGTTGGGCAGCGCCGGGGACTGGGGATCTCAGCTGCCCACCCGCTTTATGTCCTGGAACTTGACCGGGCGACGAATGCCCTGATCGTCGGACCCCGGGACGCCCTCGAGGTCGAGGAAGCCCACCTTGATGATGTCAATTTTATCCCGATTTCCCATCCTGAGTATCCCATGCAGGTCGAGGTCCAGGTCCGATACAATGCCCAGCCCGTACCTGCCGAACTCCGACGTCATTCAGAGCGCGGCATCCATCTCCGGTTTGCCGATCCCCAGGAAGCGGTGACGCCGGGCCAGTCGGCGGTTTTTTACCGGGCCGACATGCTCCTGGGCGGAGGGATCATCCAGCGGACCCGCGCATAGGTGTCTTTGCCCGAGGTCATCCTATGGAGGGTGATTGAAATGGCCGTAAAAAAACGGGACCCAGTGCGAGACTGCCCCAACTGTGAGAGCCGGATCATCGGCAAGATCGGCGTCGAACGCTATTATTGCCATGAATGTTGCGTGGAGTTTGACGGCGGCCAGTCGGGAGGCATTTACTCGATCGACGATGAGGGCAATTTGATGTCGCTGCAAGGCGATGAGCCATCTTGATCGTGGACGGAGGGCGAACTACGGATATGCGACGTTTTGTGCAGGGTATGGTCACAGGCGGCGTTCTGGGGGCCCTGGGCGTTTATCTTCTGTCTCCGGAGCAGGGGGGCACCATGAAAAGGGCCGGCGACAGGATGGAAGACATGGCCCGGCGCGTCCAGAGGAAAAGCTCCGAGATGATGGGAACCTGACAGGCAATGGCGAACGGAGTGCAAAAGGGGTGAGTCCCGCCGCAAGGCGGGCCCTTTTTTGTGCTGGCATTGCAGCCTCGATTTTTGTCCTGTGGTACCTGCGCGCCGCCCTGGTACCGGTGTTCATGGGGCTGCTCCTGGCCTATCTCCTCGTGCCTGCCGTCCGATTTTTCGAGTCCCGAGGCCTGGGCCCGCTGCCTGCGATCATAGCCGTCTACGTCCTTCTGACAGCCGTGGTGCTGAGCCTTGGCGTGTTCGTGTTGCCCCAGGCCGTGGTGCAGCTGGAGAAGCTGATCCGCGGACTGCCCGAATACATCGAATGGGTGACCGACTCCGTTCACCGCGCCGAGGAGGGCATGTACCGGGTGCAGCTCCCGCAGACTCTCCAGGATGCCCTGCTGAGCGTCGTGGATCGGGCGGA
>SKXF01000314.1 GCA_007128555.1 Clostridia bacterium
CCGCAGATGCCCAGGTCCCTGTATGCTGCAGAGGCGGTCCTGGGCACATTCTGGATGCCCTATCGGCCCTGGCGTGCCCATTGAGCGTATCGGCAGGTGACATAAGGCACCTATACGCCCCATCCTTCCGTCAGAGTTTTGAATCCTCTACCCTTTTGTTGAAACTAACCCTTGCTGTGATATGCTTGACGAGTTGTGAACCCTGTAGATACAGTTGTTATTGTTGACGTAGGATACGGGTCGTACTTGGATTTCCGCCTGGTGTCGGCAACAGGGTATCCGCCGTTCACAGCCTCGGACCCGGCTCTGTCCAAGGTCGCCACCCTCATCGGTTGGAGGCAAGACACGCACGCTCGAACCGGAAATTCCCATAGCCCTGGAGAGCAGGTCAGCTGATGACAGATGCCCAACAAGACTTCCGTGCAGGATTGAAAGACATCTCGCCACTTCTTCTCGGAATCATACCCTTCGGCTTGATTTCTGGCATTACGGCAATAAACGCCGGTATACCCGAGGGCACGGCGATGCTCTTCTCCGTGTTCGTCTTCGCCGGAGCATCGCAGCTGGCAACCTATCAACTGATCGGGGCCGGCGCGGCCTCCTTCGTGGTCATCTATACCGCCCTCGTTATCAATATGCGTTTTGTCGTCTACA
The DNA here is from genome assembly GCA_007128555.1 of Clostridia bacterium. The sequence continues at coordinate 655 of SKXF01000314.1, forward strand.
GTGCATCCATCGCTCCCTTCTTCAAGTCCCTGGCCAATCCACGCAAGTGGCTCTATGCATACCTGCTCACCGACCAGGGCTACGCCATCTCCGTATTGCGAGTGCGTGATCATAACATCACGGATCCCCAATGGTATTACCTCGGCGCCTCCCTACCCCTCTGGGTCACCTGGCAGGTCTTCAGCGCCGTCGGGATCTACCTGGGATCAAACATACCCGCCCACTGGGGGCTGGACTTCGCCATCCCCCTGACCTTCCTCGCCGTCCTGGTCGGTGCCCTCGATGATACCGATACCCTGATCGCTGCAGCCACAGGGGGGCTGGTCGCTGTCATGGCCCACCCACTACCCCTGAACCTGGGCCTGATTGTGGGAATCCTGGCAGGAATCCTCGCTGGGATGACAGCAGGGACCCTTCGCAAGCGCCCCTCAACCCGGAAAGGCGGCGCATAATGGACCCGCGGACCCTGCTCATCGTCTTCGCCATCATAGCCGTCGGCACGTTCCTCCTGCGCCTGTCCTTCATCCACCTGTTTGGAAAGATGGATGTTCCACCCCTGCTGGAGAACGCACTGCGCTTTGTCCCGGCCTCGGCCCTGTCCGCCCTCGTTCTCCCCGCCCTGCTGTACCAGGACCAGGCCCTCAATCTCTCATTGTCCAATGCCCGCCTAATATCTGGACTTGCAGCTCTGATCATCGCCTGGAAGACTGAGAGCCTACTGCTCACGGTTGTGACCGGGATGGGGATCTTCGTGCTGCTCGGAATGATCCTCTGATGACCTCGGTTGCCTGCGGCGAGTCTTCGCCACGCAGAATGCACCCTGCAGCCCGCCCGATGAATCCAGGACACCGTAGGCGTACAATATGGGTAGGTATAGCGGTGGGTGATAAAGCCTCCCGGGGAGGAGTTCCCCCGGGGGTTCTACCAGGCACCCGGAGAATCTCGGGCGCAAGTAACCAGCCGCGCTAACTGCTGGCAGGTCCATACATGAACACATACAGCTGCGAGGTGGGCCGCCAGAGCCATGGATCGTATGGCTCCTGGGCGTGGGAATTGTGAGTCCCCACAGATCTGCAGGAAGGCGATGATCCCGACCAACTTTCGTTTGACTGCGAATTGTCCTGCAGGAAATGATACGATGAAAGGGCAAACCGCAACGCTGCTGGGAACAGGGTTGGGGCAACAGCATCTGGGTCCATGCCCTCTGCGTTTACTCAGGGAGGTATCGAAATGAAGATCGATCTGAACCGCAAGGAATACCTGTTGCTTCTGGACATGCTGTACATGGCCAGCTGGGTTCTGGATGCACACACGATCGGCACAAGGAAAACAACGAAAGGCTACCATTTACTCGAGCAGAAAATACTGGGTCATGCCGGGGAGTTCGACGTCGGCGACGAATGGGTTGAACAGGGTGAGGATGCCATTTATCACACGAGAAAGTATGAAGACGAGAGCCCTGCCCTGACCTACATAGACCAGTTCGAAGAGGACACTTTCTGGGATGAACTCATCGATCGACTGGCCCGCCGCGACGTCTCGGAGGACCTGGACCAGGACCTCGATGAAGTCGACATCGATGACTGGTTTCCACCCTACGAGAACCTCGTCCAGTCCTACGCAGAGGAATTCAAAAGGAACGGGCTCGGAAACCTTCGCATCCGGTAAGGGTTCCCCGACCCATCCCTGTCGGAGGACATCAACGAGGGGCCTGGTGGCCAATGGAACGTGGTGGCGATCAAGTGGAGGGCGAGGGGAAACCCCTCTCAATCCTCATGGCGAGCCATCGTAATAGCATCACCACGGATAGGTGGTTTCTTCAATGCCCCTGCACAAAATCGCATTCCTGGCCATCATCGGTGCTACCATCGTCCTCACCCTCATCACATATGCCAGCACCCACTGGGTCCAGGTCACAGAAGTTCGGGTCGAAGTCCGCGGGCTGCCCGCAGACCTGGACGGGTTGAGAATCCTTCACCTGACCGACTGGCACAATCGCTCCACCTCAAAGACCCATGTCGACGTGTTGGCGGCCGTCGGGGAAGAACACTTCGACCTCATCTGTCTCACCGGTGACCTGGTGGAGTCGCAGGTCAGCCAGATTGAACCCGTAACCCGGGTCCTTGCCCAGCTCCGGCGGGAGACACCCA
>SKXF01000006.1 GCA_007128555.1 Clostridia bacterium
ACAAGGGGGGTTACCCCATGCGATTTTGAGTCGCACGCGTAGGCCATTCCGCCACCTCGGCCCGTGATCTTGCATCACGTATTATAGCAAAATCAAGGATGATAGTACAATCGCATTCCCCTGAAACGACTTCCTGTGTTCGGAACATCACGTCCGGCCCATTGTGCCACGGGGTCGGTGGGTACCTTCTTCCAGGCTGCCCCGCAGGCTATATCGCTTTCTGGCCCTGGCGAATCATCTCTTTGAAGGGCGAACATATTCTAAAGAGAGGCATCATTTTAGGGGGTGATGGGTGTTGCGACCTATCGTACGAAAGGTCGTCTTAACCGTAATAATCATGCTTGCATGTGCCTATCCGGTCTATCCAGCGTTGTCAGGGACCCACGTTGGATGTGACACGGAAGGGGAGAGGTCGTTCTTGCCCGCGGGATATCCTGAGCATGGCATCCTGATCAACATCCCGGCCCGGAGGCTGGTGATCGTGGATCAGGGCCGGGTTGTGGGAACATACCCTGTGGCGGTTGGCCGCCCTGACAGCCCAACACCCATCGGGGAGTTCACGGTTGCGACACGAATCTGGCAGCCGTGGTGGTATCCCCGGGGAAGGGAACCGGTTCCACCGGGGCCGGATAATCCCCTGGGACCCTGGTGGCTGGGGCTCACGGTGGCAGGGTATGGGGTTCACGGCAACAACAATGAGGGCTCCATCGGTCAGTTCATATCCGATGGATGCATTCGGATGAGCAACGAGGACGTGCTGGAGGTAGCCCAGTGGACTCGGATTGGAACACCTGTCCGGATGGTCTACGACACCATTGCCCTCCTCCCGCGCCTGGAGGAGGACGAGGTGCATTGGAGCCTTGCGGCCCACCGGGATGTCTACCGCAGGGTTGATGCTTCGCCCGAGGATCTTGCCCTGCGGCTGCACGAGCTCCTCGCAGAGAGTCATCTACATCTTTCTTACCCGGATGAGATTGAGGTGTTGAGGGTCCTCGCCGATGGCGACTTTCCCATCGAGGTACCTGCCATGGCGTCTTCCGATTCAGAGGAGCATGAGAACCAGCATCTGTTGGTGTTCTTCGGCGACGAGCTCCTGCGGAATGTCGCCCTTCGGGTAGAGGGTGAGGTCCACCTTCCACTGGGAGACGTACTCCGCAAGATGGGCGAAATCAGGGGCACGACGTTCACGGTGGAGTTCGATTTTCGTCCGGAGCAATGGCATGCCGTGGGGGCAGATGGCACCGTGGAGGCGGGGTACGTCCTGGAACAGGCTCCTTCTTCCTTCGCAGTCAACATCGTTGAGAGAAAGTCAGGGGCATACAATGGGTTGACCGCATTCGCGTGGGAAGATGAGGTTTACGTTCCGGCTGTACAGATCGGGGAACACTTTCGCGTGACCGCCACCGACGATGAGTATTCTGCCAGGGTAAGCTGGCGAGAGCTCTATCTTCGGTCGTACTTGCTTGCGGTGTTCGAGGATCCGCCGGATGTGGACGTGTCCATGGTTCCCGCTGATGTCATCCGAGGGGTCTTCGGGCGCAGGATCGTCTGGGATGACCAGCAGCGCGAGGCGCTTGTCCTGGGGAGAACCCTGCAGCAGGTCCTATGGCCTGAGCAGGAAGGGTCCGCGCCGTGGGTATGCCTTGAAGAGGTTGTCGAGATCCTGGGACTGAAACTGCAGATCGAAGGCAACAAGCTCAGGATGGTTTCATGAAACCGAGGACATCCGCCTGGACGCTCTCCTGGTCAAAAGGAGGGTGATGGATCCGCCCGTCCACAGGATGGCTGTGAACAAAAAGGAGTGTCCGATGCCCAGGCGGGCGGCCAGCAGACCGAGAAACACCGGGCCTGCCAGCATGGCGGCCTGGTTTGCCGTCTGTCGCAGCCCCATGGCCAGGCCCTGGTGGTTCAGATCGGACCCTGAGGCCATCAGGATCATGCTCACCGGCTGTGATACTGCGGTGGTCAACCCGTAGAGCATGCTGACCGCTACCAGGGCGGCGAAGCCGGTAAAATAGGGAGTGAGCCCGATCCCGATGGCTCCCACCATCATGGCAAGGGACGTCGGCAGGAGGAATCCGCCCCTCAGTATGGTCGCCATGAAGGGACGTACCAGGAGAGAAACGGCGGATTGCAGGGCGATCAACACTCCGATTCCACTGGTCGAGTAGCCGATTTGGTCCAGGTAGAGGGGATAGAAGCTGTTCCTCATGGAGAGACCGAAAAGTCCCAGGATGCTGATGTACAGTGCGAGATGGACCTCTCGGCGGCGCAGCAGTCTGCGGCTCTGGAGCAGCATCTCGGCCACCCCACCTTCTGTGGGAGATGACGCACTGTTCTCCGTTTCCTGATCGGCAGAAGGGGGCAGTAGAATCACCAGGAGAGAGGCCACGATGGATAGTACGCCGGCAACAGCAAAGGTCATGAGGTATCCGCTCAGATCGGCAATGATGCCGCCCAGGGGCGGTCCCACCAGGAAGCCTCCGGCCATGACGAGGGAATAGATGGAGAAATTTCTCGTCCTGTTGGAGGCGTCGCTGATGCGACCCACGTAGGCCTGGGCAGCCAGGATGACGATGACGGTCATGACCCCTGCCAGCATCTGCGAAATCACCAGGCCAGCGATGGTGGGGAACAGTACCAGTATGGCGCTGGCTGTTGCCATGCCGATGCAGCTGGTGGCAATCATTGCGCGGAACCCGACTCGATCGATGATTTCACCGCTGGGAATGGCGATCAACAGTGGCAGAAAAGAATACGAAGACACGATCAGGCCGATGAGGTCTGGGGCAGCACCGAGA
>SKXF01000122.1 GCA_007128555.1 Clostridia bacterium
CGACCAGGAAGAGGTCCTCCAGGATACTGTGCAGGTTCTCCTCGTCCAGGTTCCGGATGAGTTTGCCGTCCCTTGCCAGGGATACGGCCCCGGTCTCCTCGGAGACCACCACCGCCACGGCATCGGTCTGCTCCGTTATGCCCAGGGCCGCCCGGTGTCGACCGCCCATCTTGGGGTCGACCTGGGCCTCGGTCAGGGGCAGGAAACAGGCCGCTGCGACGACCCGGTTCCCCCGCACGATCACCGCACCATCATGCAGGGGCGTGTTGGGGATGAACACGTTCACAAGAAACTCCGGCGAAACCCGCCCATCAATGGCAATCCCGGTCTCAGCAAAATCATTGAGACCGGTCTCTCTTTCCAACACGATCAGTGCCCCCACCTTGTTGCGCGAGAGCAGCCGGGTCGCCCGCTCAAGGCTCTCAATCAGTTTCTCCAGCTCGGGTTCGTCCAGAAGTGGCAGGCCACGCCAGAAGATCTTCCCCCGTCCCACCTTCTCGAGGGCACGGCGCAACTCGGGCTGGAACACGATTGGAATAGCAATGAGCAGCGACAACCTGGCCTGTTCCAGCAGCCAGTTGATCACCGACAGCTGCAGCCAGCCGCTCACGACCGTCGCCAGCACGAGCACCACAACGCCCTGGACCAGGTGAATGGCGCGCGTACCTCGGATCAGAAGAATGACGCGAAAAAAGAGATAGGCTATGAGGACAATGTCGATCAGGGAAACAATGATGTCCGTCGCCGACATGTTGTCAATGTGAAATACGATACTGGTCCAGGTCGGGTGCAATCCTGCACCACCTCCCAACTAGTCAGAGTCCGACGCCAGAGATTCCCGGGCAAAATAGGCAAGGCTCCGCATCTCTGAGCTCAGGTCCACGGATGTTATTGCGACGCCCCCGGGGGCCTCGATAAACTCCGGAGCGAAGTTGAGTATCGCCCGCACCCCGACGCTGGCCAGGGCATCGACGGCCTCCTGGGCCTCTCCACCGGGAACGGCCACCACGGCCAGCCGGATCCCCTGGTCCTTCAACGATGTCCTCATCTGGGATGCATGCTCGACCCTGACCCCCGCAACGATCTCGCCTACAACCTCATCATCCACGTCGAAAATCCGGGTGATCCGGATATTATTGTGCTGCACCTCGACGTGTCGTGCCAGGGCCTGGCCCAGCCTCCCTGCGCCCACCAGGGCCGCGGAGACTTCCTCGTCCAGCCCGAGAATCGTCCTCAATCGTTTCTTGAGCAAGTCCACCCGATATCCCACTCCCCGGGTACCAAAGGCACCAAAATAAGCCAGGTCCTTCCGAATCTGCTCCGAGGAATAACCGGTCCTGATGCTCATGTCCCGGGAGGAAACGATCTCAGCATGCTCTTGTTCCAACTCACTTAGCAAACGTAAGTACGTCGGCAGTCGTCTGATTGTCACATCTGGAATGCAAAACTCTATGGTCCCTGCCCCTTTCTGGCCTGTTCATCCGCGATTCATCCGGACTCCGAAACAAGCCGATGAATCTTGCGAAAATGATACTCCACGGTCGACTTGCTCACCGGAGGCTGCATCATCTCCCCCAGCTCCCGCAAACTCGCCTCCGGGTTTCGCACCCGCAGTTCCACCAGCTCCCGGGTGCGAGGGGACAGCCCGGCACGCAACCCGGGGCCGAGGTGCTCTATATCCCGGAGTTGGTTCAACGACGCCCCGATCGTTTTTGCCATGTTAGCCGTCTCGCTGTTGACGAGCCGATTGATCCGGTTCCTCAGGTCTTTCATGATGCGAATATCCTCGAGGCGGAACAGGGCCCGCGACGCCCCAACGGCCCGGAGAAAGTCGGAAGCCGACTCCCCATCCTTGACATAGACCAGGGGCCCGTCCCCCTCGGTGATCAGGTGCGCCCTAATACCCAGGCCCACGAGGATCGAGCGGAGACACCGTGCGTTGCTCGTACTGTGGCAGCGGATCTCCATGTGATACCCCGAATTAGGATCACTCATGGAACCGCCGCCCAGAAAAGATCCCCTCAGGTAGGCCCTGCACACACTGGGATCCGACCCGGGCATCCACCCGGGCTCCAGGCGTATTCTACCCTCCTGCCACAAATCCATCTGCCGAAGGGCACGTTCCGTAGCATCGTCGAGACGAACCCGCACCCGAAAGGACACCTGTCCGTTGAGAGCTGCTCCCCTGGCCACAATGACGACCGGTCGTATTCCGAAGCCCCTCTGCCACAGGGAAAACACCCTTCGCACCGTGGGCAAATGGGTGCTGACAATGTGAAGGCTGCTCTCGCCCCCCCCCATGTGCACCGAACCGGAGGTATACAGAAAGGCGGTCAGCTCCGCAGCCACCTCCGACTCCTGTTCGGGCAGGGCGTTTCTGGCCAGCTCATCCTTGACGGAACGGGAGAACGACGTGTTCATGAACACCCCTCGCTCAGTAGAAAGACCCCTCATCCATCCTTTTCGCCCTCAGCATCCCCAGTCCTGCTTAGACGGCCATCCTCTATCTCGCAGTCCGGCCATTCATCTCCACTGGGGTCAAGATCCCGGTGCTCGATGACCACCGGGTACCCGCCCTCCCTGAGATGCAGCCCCAGCTGACGGGCAAGGACCACCGAGCGATGCCGACCCCCGGTGCAGCCAATGGCGATCGTCAACTGGCTTTTTCCCTCGTTCTGATACTGGGGCAGCAAGAAGGCGAGGAGGTCGACCATCCTGGAGAAAAACTCCTGTGTGAGGGGCGCAGACCACACGTACTCCTCCACCTCCGCATTCAGTCCCGTCATCGGCCTCAGATC
>SKXF01000377.1 GCA_007128555.1 Clostridia bacterium
ACCCACTTCTCTTTACCGCTCATGGGAACGACGACCGGGTTGAGTTTCCAGTCCGGTACCCAGGCGGCATGTGTTGGAGGGACCACGACAATCATCGACTTTGCTATTCAGCCCCGGGGGGCTCTCCTGGGTGAAACGCTGCAGAACCGGCGTCAGCAAGCCGATGGGAAGGTGGCCATCGATTATGCCCTCCACCTGGTCGTAACGGACACGACGCGCCAGGTCGTCTCTGAACTCCGTGATGTTGTTGCGGACGGTGTCCCATCGTTTATGATGAACCTCAAACACGGGACGATGAACGATGATGTCTCCGTCGTGGCGATCCTGGAGCAAATCAAAGATCGCGCCCTGTGGACGACCCACGCCGTGGACTCCCCGATCTCTGATCACCTGGTAGAAGAGGCTGTCAGGCAGGGCAACACGGAACCCATCTACCACGCCCTGACCAAGCCCCCGCTGGTGGAAGCCGAGGCCTTGAACCGTGCCCTGTTCATGACGGAGTACACAGGAGCTGCCCTTTACGACTTCCATATGTCCATCGCGGAGGGCGTCGAGAGGATCGGCAGGGCGCGCGACCGGGGACGCCCGGTTTACAGCGAAACGTGTACCCACTACCTGACGCTCACCGAGGATGCGTTGAAACGAGAAGATGGGATCAAGTTCATCTGTAGTCCCCCCCTGCGATCCCGCGAGCATGTTGATGCGCTGTGGAAGGGACTCAGGGACGGCGTTGTTTCCACCCTGGGTTCCGATGAGTGCGCTTTCACCCACAAGCAGAAGCTCATGGGGAAGGACTCCTTCGCCGATGTACCAAATGGTCTATGCGGGATGGAGTTCCGCCTCCCCATCATGTACACCGAGGGCGTCTTGAAGGGACGGATCACCCTGTCCCGAATGGTCGAAGTCCTGAGCACCAATGCGGCACGGATCTTCGGGCTGTATCCGCAGAAAGGTGTCATAGCCATTGGTTCCGATGCAGACCTGGTGCTGTTCGATCCACGTACAGAGAAGACCCTCTCCGTTGAGGATTCCGCCACCGGGTGCGACTGGCATCCGTACGAGGGCATGGCTGTCAGGGGCTGGCCCATCCATACGACGATTGCGAGGGGCAGGGTGTCCTGTGTGGATGGCACGTTCTGTGGCGACCAAGGCCAGGGCTCCTTCTTGAAGCGGTACATCGCAAAGGACGTGTTGGAAGGTCCGGTGGTGTAGATCCATGTGCATGGGATCGGAGCACGGAATGTGGGGAGTGTATCGCTTCCTGGCGTGCCCATGTGGTCCCATGGAATGACCACGTACCATGCGTACCCACCAGGCATTGCGTGGGAAGGTTGGACCCGTCCACGCGCTGCTTGAGACAAGTTGGACCCGGTAACCTGGATCCCTTGATGAGCCAGGGGTTTCGTTTCCGATATCCTCCCTGCCCGTGCGCGATGCGTGCCCAGGAGTGATCACACAGGCCGTCGTGGCTTTACAGGGCCTCGCGGAAGTTCCCGGTGTGAAGCTCGTAGACGAACTTGCGGCCACTCGCTGTGGTGACATAGAGTCGAGGATGGGCGGCGTCGGCTGCCTTCCAGTCGACCGAGAAGTCCTCGGTGATGAAAAAGGGTGGATTCCTGAGGTGATACTCAACGAGGCACAGCCCGAGGGCCTGGCGCTGCTCGTCGGGTGATGCACGGGTGTTGATGAAGATCCGCCACGATGTCCCCACAGGAACAAGGCGTCCGTTCTCGTTCATGAACCGGGAGCGCTCAAGGGTGATGCCCTGTCGTGCTGCCAGGTATGCGAGGGAATGAATGCCCACGATATCCTCCTTTCCGTCGTTATGAGCACGGCCTTACCGATCGCCCCGGGGCTCCGTGGATTGCAGTGGCCATGGGAATGGGCACCAGGTATTGGGTGTCAGGGGGTGCGTGAGTTGCTGCGAGGTAGGGAGATCGTCTCATGCTGTTGTTGCTTCAATTATTCGCCATTACCGACGCGTTTCCTCCCGCTTTGTCCAGGTATCTCCTGCATCTTCAGAAGGTCTTCGCTGCAGCATACAGATGTTGCTGCCGCATACCTGGCCTTCCGGTCAGAAAGCCCCCGGACCGGCATATACCCCGCGTTCCCTCGGCTGGGCTATAATACTCGGGGGTGATCGTGTTGTCGAAGCCCATCCAAGTCGTGGACTATGATTCGCGTTGGCCAGAGGTGTTTGAGGGGCTGAGGGGCCGGGTTGCCCGGGCCCTGGACGGACTTCACTTCTGCATGGAACATGTCGGCAGCACAGCCATCCCCGGCTGCGCTGCCAAGCCGATCGTGGACCTGGTCGCTGTCGTCGGCTGCAGGGACAGGGACGAGGCGATCAGCCGACTGGCTGCGGCTGGATACGTCCATAAAGGCGACGGGGGCATACCCGGCCGCGAGGCCTTCGTACAGCCCGAGGACCTGCCGCGGCATCACCTGTATCTTTGTCTCGCGGGCAACCGGGAACTCGACCGGCAGCTTCTCTTCCGCGACTACCTTCGGAGTCATCCCGAGCAGGTCCTGAACTACAGTCGCCTCAAGATAGGCCTGGCGGAGCGCTTCCGCGACGACCGGGAGGCATACACCCGGGCCAAGACCCCTTTTATTGAGGGCATCCTTTCCCTGGCCGGGGCGTGGACGAGGTGAGCCGTGATGTGCAGAGATCTTCAGCGGCACAATGAGGGGACATTGCGAGACCAGGGCCCCGGTCCACGGATCTTTCGCTTCGACGTTCAATGATGAGATTGATCAAAAAATGCACACGGCTGACCACCGATCC
>SKXF01000401.1 GCA_007128555.1 Clostridia bacterium
AGCCGATGACCAGGCTGGTCCGGGGCAACGAGGAACGGGCATAAAGCATCAGGTCGCACACGTCCTGAAGGTCAGGCGGTGCCACCTCGGCAAAATCGGTCCCCGGCGTTGGCAGGAGCACCAGCAGGACAAGGGCCTCGGGGGCCTCCTGGGAAAGAAAATCCAGTACCCGGTATTCCCCGGAAATCTCGCCCCCGTCGAGGCCGATGACCATGTGGGGCACCACCGGCACCCCGTCGGGCATCTTCCGGCGGAAGGCACGGTAGGTGTCGAAGTAGTCCTGGACCCGGGCATCGACGCCCATCACCCGCGCCAGGGTATCATCAGATCCGATAAGGTCAAAGCACACGCTGTCTGCGAAGCGAGCTGCGGTAGCGATCTCCCGCTCTCCGGCCAGGCCGACGTGGAAGTTCAGGCGCCCCCTCTCCGACAGCTGGGTCAGAAGTGCGTCGGAGGGCGCGGCAACCCGGCCTCCGGGATCACATCCTCCACTGATCAGCCAGCTCGGGGGCATCGGTTCACCGCGGGCGAGACGGGCCTCGAGTTCGCCGACGGGCGTCATGGACCGCAGGTAGTGGCCTCCGCAGTGACGGCAGTTCAGGGCACAGCGGTCCCCGGTGGCGGACACGCTCTCGGTTCCCTCGGGAAAGACAAACAGGAACGACCCGTGGGGCTCAATGCCCCCCTTCATTCGTTCACGAAGGGTCCGGGCCACGTCTGCTTTCCTGTGGGCGAGCTCTGGGTATCCCACGGCGGCCAGGTCCCGGAAAATGCGGTCGAGAAACGGCGCGAAGGCTGCCGTTTCCCGACCCAGCGAACAATCAGGCATTCTCTTCATCCCCGGGTTGCCAACGCACGACCGGCTTCCGGGATGCGGTCACCTCGTCCAGGCGCCGGACCGGAGTGGTCGTGGGCGCCTCATGCAGGGCATCTGGGTTCTCGGCCGCCTCCCGGGCGATCTCCCTCATGACCCGGATGAAGGTATCCAGGGACTGTTTGCTCTCCGTCTCCGTCGGTTCGATCATCAGGGCCTCATCGATGATCAGGGGGAAGTAAATCGTCGGTGGATGCAGGCCGTGATCCAGCAGGGCCTTCGCCACGTCCAGGGTACTGACCCCGTGTTCCCTCTTCAGGTTTCGGCCCGACAACACGAACTCGTGCATGCAGGTTCGATCGAAGGTCAGGTAGTAGTGTTCCTTCAGGGCCTCCATGAGGTAGTTCGCGTTGAGCACCGCATTGTCGCTGACCGCCTTCAGACCCTCCGGCCCCAAACTGCGGATGTAACAGTAGGCCTTCACAACGACCCCGAAGTTCCCGTAGAAAGAAAGCACGGGCCCGATGGACTCGGGTACCTCGTAGTTCAGAACATAGGTCTCGCCGTCCTTCTGCACAACGGGCACCGGTAGATGGGGTGCCAGGTCCTCCGTGACGGCGATGGGGCCCGATCCCGGCCCGCCTCCCCCGTGGGGTGTGCTGAAGGTCTTGTGCAGGTTGAAGTGAACAATGTCGAAGCCCATGTCACCGGGACGCGACCAGCCCATGATCGCATTGGCATTGGCTCCGTCGTAATACAGGAGCCCGCCCGCATCGTGAACCATGTCTGCGATCTTGTGGATGTTCACATCATACAGCCCCAGGGTACTGGGATTGGTGAGCATCAGGCCAGCGACATCATCGTCGAGAACCTCGGCCAGGGCCACGGTGTCCACGTCGCCGTTTTCGTCCGAGGGCACCTCGACGGTGGTGAAACCGGCCATTACCGCGGACGCGGGGTTCGTCCCGTGGGCCGAGTCGGGGATCAACATCTTATCCCGTTTCTCTCCCCGGGCCCGGTGATAGGCGCGCATCATCATCAGGCCGGTGATCTCGCCATGGGCACCGGCCGCAGGCTGCAGGGTCACATGGGGCAGACCGGCGATCTCCTTGAGGTACTCGCCCGTCTCGTGCATCAGCTCCAGCGCGCCCTGGACCATCTCTTCAGGCTGATAGGGGTGCAGGGCGGCGAATCCCGGGAGCCTCGCCATGTCCTCGTTGACCTTGGGACTGTATTTCATGGTGCAGGACCCCAGGGGATAGAACCCGGTATCCACACCGTGGTTGAGCTGGGACAGGCGCACGAAGTGACGCACCACGTCCACCTCCGAGACCTCGGGCAGTGGCGGATCCTCCCTGCGAAGCATGTTCTCCGGGATCAACCGGTCGAGGGGCTCGGCCGGAACATCCAGCTCGGGTAGAGAGTAGGCGGTGCGGCCGGGTGAACTCAGTTCGAAGATCAGAGGTTCCCTGACCCGGACCTCGCTGTTTGCGCTCATGACAATCCCTCCAGCCGTGCCGCGAATTCGTCGATTTCGTCCTTCGTGCGCTTCTCCGTGACGGCCACCAGCAGGGAGTTCTCCATACCAGGATAGAGGCGGCCCAAGTCCAGGCCGGCCAGGAAGCCGTCCCTGGCCAGGGCCGAGACAACCTCGGCAGCGGGCCGATCGCATTCGACCACGAACTCCTTGAAGAAGGGCTGGTCAAACCTCAGGCGGTATCCCTTCAGGCCGTCGATGGTACGAGCTGCGTAGTGGGCCTTCTGCAGGGATTGCTCTGCCGCCTCGCGGAGTCCCTGTTTGCCCATGGTGCTGAGGTAGACCACGGCGGCCAGGGAATTGAGGGCTTCATTGGTGCAGATGTTCGAGGTGGCCCGGTCCCGGCGGATGTGCTGTTCCCGGGTTTGCAGGGTCATCACGAACCCCCGGGTGCCATCCACGTCCGAGGTCCGTCCGATGAGCCGTCCCGGCATG
>SKXF01000330.1 GCA_007128555.1 Clostridia bacterium
ACAGGCTCTATTATTGACGCATTTGCAGCCGAATGGGGTGTGGGGGCCAAACTGATAAGGGGATTTCCAGTATTTTGCCTGCGGAAGAGAACCTCCTGTTCATCTCGCGTCTCCCTGGCAACTGCAAACTGGATGACCAGTTCAAAGCCCGAGCCTGGTAGCGAAATGACTGCCAAGCAGTTGATGCCGTTAGCAGAAGCAAAGATGCAGCCCTGTATCGTTCCCAATCCTTCGAAACATAGATTGAAGATCGCACATATCGCTTCATCGTCGTTCATTCTTCTAAACGGGACGGTCGGAAAGAGCGGAGAATCGACAATCATCAGTTGGACAAATAAGAGAGAATCAACTCGGAAAAGACTTATCGGACCTTTGCAAGCGAGACTTTGCCTGCGAGGCCGATGCATGCCTCTACGATGACCACATCGCAGCGACCTCCCGGACTTGCAAGCGAGACTTTGCCTGCGAGGCCGATGCATGGGAGGTCTGGAACGACTTCTTCTCAAGAAGCGGACATCCCTGTTTCCATCTCGACGCCGATGTTGAACCCTTCGAACGTCGTGTCGTCCGGGATAAGCCCGGTCGTCCGCCGAAAAAATACCAGCCTGAATCGGAGGTCCGACACCGAATCGCACCTGTATGCGATGAGGAAGCTATGGGTGAGCGAAAGTCCCGGGCCAGCTGCTTCTTCTTGATCACCAATATTGAAAATCAAGAACAATGGTCAACCTCAACCCAAGGTTACTGGACCCATGTATCTCAAGAACCCGGGGCGCGTGAATACTCTGGGCTACGCATTTTTCTCATGGCCCTGATGATCTACAGTGTGATGCAGCGTAGGGTCCGCAACGCACTGAAAGACGAGGACCAACCCATGCAAATCATATCGGCACCTTCCGCCCCACCGGGAACCGGGTGCTCGAACAGTTCAAAAAGATGAAGATCACCAGGGACGGACAGGGGAGGTGGGAGTTCCCACGCAACCTGAAAATCCCCCGCAGAGTGATGCTTTTTGGGGGTGAAACCCGAAATCTACCTGCGAGATCCACCCAAATGAAGATACCTGAAATTGGATACCGCGGACATAATTTTTCGATGAGCTGCCACCTGCTGAATATGCGGATAAACGCCACGCCCACCCCCAATACCGTCGGCGCGCACACCACCAAACGACAGAGACGCCCGCCCCCAAATACAGCCCTGGGGCGGGCGTCCGTTTCCTCCGACACACAGGGCGAGATCCCGGCATCAACCCCGGTCCCGCAGGCCCTCAGTAGTCATCCGGCAACTCATCGAGCTCATCCAGACGGAAGACGGGGCCGTCCAGGCAGATGTATTTTCCGCCCACGTTGCAGCGACCACACCGGCCCACCCCGCACTTCATCCGCTTCTCAAGGGTCGTGATAACGCGATCCTTGGAGTAGTTCAGCTTCGCCAGGGACTGGACCACGAACTTGATCATGATCGGGGGACCGCAGGTGAAAGCCAGTTTTCCCTCGGGGCTGGGGTTCAGCTCCTCGAGAAAAGCAGGGACAAAACCCACCGGCCCATCCCAGTTCTCATCGCCGGCATCGACCGTCACGTCGACGTCAACGTTATCCACCCGGGGCCACTCCTCGAAGAGTTCACTTTTGAAGACCAGGTCCTCCGGGCTCCGGGCACCGTACACGATGTGGATGTGACCGTAGTCCTCCCGGTGGTCAATACAATAGTTAATCAACGAGCGCAGGGGAGCCAGGCCGATGCCTCCGCCGATGAACAGCAGATCGGTGCCCATCATGATCTCGAGGGGGAACCCGTTGCCGTAGGGGCCGCGGATTCCAATCTGCCGTCCTACCTCCATCCGGTGCATCTCTTCCGTCAGAGAACCGACCCTCTTGATGCTGAACTCCATCGGCTGCCGGGTGGGGCTGGCCGTTATGGAGAACATGGCCTCTCCCACGCTCGGCATGCTGAGCATAGCACACTGACCCGGCAAATATGGGAAGGGTTCCGAGTCGGAGAATTCGACCTGGAAGGTCATCACATCCGACGTCTCGTCCCAGAGCTTCACGACGCGGGCCTTCTGCGGAATAAGGTATTCGCTCACTGTGCACCCTCCCTCACCCTGTGAATGAGCTCGGTGATGTCCACGCCCACCGGGCAATGAAGGAGACACCGGCCGCAGCCCACACAGCCGTAGACGTCGTGGTTCTCGTCGAAGTACTGCAGCTTGTGCAGGAACCGGTTCCTGACCCTCTCCTTCTTGCTGGGACGGGGATTCTCTCCCCCGGCCATCCGCGTGAAATCAGAGAACATGCACGAGTCCCAACACCGGAACCGGATTCCCTGCTGTCCCTGGGTCTCACCGTCGAGATCATAGCAGTGACAGGTGGGACATAGATAGGTGCAGACGCCACAGCCCAGGCATGCGGCGGCGAGTTCCTCCCAGATCGGGTCCTCGTAGCAATCTGCCAGGCGGTCCTCGATCCCCTCTACCGGGGCTGACAGGGAGACGCCCCCGGCTGCCTCGTCCTGGACCTGTTCCGCCCGGTCCTGCTCGTCAGAACAGGCGTCTCGCAGAAGATCGGCGATGTCCGCCACGATCTCCTCGCCGGCGGGACTCGTTGCCTGCACCGCCAGGCCCTCTCCCAGGTCCGTAAGGTGAAGGTCGCCGTGCTTCGTCCTGCCCGGCTCGCAATCAAAGGAGGTGCAGAAGCAGGTCTCGACCGGATCCAGGCACGCCCAGGTAATCAGGGTAGAGCCCTTCCGCCGTTTCTGGTAGAAGGTTTCCTTGAA
>SKXF01000462.1 GCA_007128555.1 Clostridia bacterium
ACTACTATGACTACTAAATATATTACTAATCAGTCATAATATCTTATAGGCGACCCCATCGTTCAATATCGAGATAGAAGGGAAGGTCTCCCATGAAAACATCCATAGAGCAACAAACGCTCTCTTTTGCTCTTCAAAGTGTCTATCGTGCCATTTCCCAGGGAACGACCCATCCCATACTCACGGGCATCCTGGTCACAGCCCAGGAAGGCATTCTGCACGTCTCTGCAACAGATCTGGAGATGAGCATAGAATGCACGGTTGAAGCGAATGTTGATCTACCTGGAGCCCTGGTCCTGCCAGGGAAGCAACTGGTGGAAATCGTGAACCGGATTCCCGGGGGTACGATCGAGATCATGGCACCTGAAGACCGGCACCAGGCTATCATCACCTGGCGATCCTCCGAATTTGTTCTCAACGGCTATCCGCCCGACCAGTTTCCCGCGTTGCCCACAGCCGATGAAGGAACCAGTTTTTCTGTGCCGGCCGGTGTGTTGAAGGATGCATTGGGCAAGACTGGGTTCAGTGCTGGAAGCAGTGACGACATGATGCCCGTCATCTGTGGTGTTCGCCTCAGGTTCGAGGACGGAAGCATCCATACCACCGGGACGGATGGTTTCCGAGTAGCTGTCTGGGAAACCTCCATGCCTGGTGCGCCCGATGACATGGAAGTGGTATTGCCCCGACCCAGTGTGACGGACCTTCTGCGGGTGATCGACCCCATGGATCCCCAGGCCAAGGTCAGGATTTCCCTATCAGAGAACCATGTTTTCTTCGAAACTGAAAGCGGAGTTAACTTGTCGACGGTGGTACTCGAGGGACAGTACCCTGATGTGCTCTCCATGGTCATTGCGCCCGGAGGCTACGGGACCCGCGCCGTGGTGGATCGTCGCGACTTCACGGGGGCCTGTGAGAGGGCTGCGCTGCTCTCCGAGGAGCATCGAGGCGTTCGAGCTGTTCGCTTGCATGTGATGCAGGATCGCCTCGTGTTCAAGGCGAGCTCTGCCGAACTGGGTGAGGCCTACGATGAGATTCCCGGTTCGGTTGAAGGTGAGGACCTCGATATTCTTTTCCAGTCCCGGTATCTTCTCGAGGGGATTCGATACATGAACTCGGACAACATTGTCTTGAGCTTCACGGATTTTGAAGGCGCTGCGCTCTTGAAGGCCGAGGGTGAGGAACGCTATTCATACATCGTCTTACCCATGAAGGTGAAGTCATAGATGGTGGAGGTGATCGACCATCTGCCCTTGCGATCGACAGGACGTTCAGGACATCGCCCTTGATTTGTCTCGCGATCTGCGATTGGATTCGATGTTGAAGATTGTCGGAATTGCCCCGACAGGGGGTATAGCAAAGATGTTCGTCCAATCTGGAGATGTACGGGTCAACGGTGAGGTTGAACTCAGGCGTGGAAGGAAACTAGGACCAGGTGACGTCGTGGAAGTGCCGGGTGCGGGGATCTTTCGCGTGGTTGATGAACTTGAATAGCTAGCGGGGTACCGAAAATGTACCTGCAAAAATTGTATCTAAAAGATTATCGCAGCTATGAACATCTTCTGTTTGAGCCCGACCCCCACCTGAACATTCTTGTCGGGGAGAACGCAACGGGTAAAACGAATCTCCTCGAGTCCATCTATTACCTGGCGGCTGGCCGCTCGCAGCGGACACACCGGGACGCAGAACTGGTCAGATGGGGCAGCGATGGGTTCTACATAAAAGAAAGCCTCCTCGGATCGCCAGTGAGGCATACGGTGGAATTTCTTTACCACAAGACGAAAGGCAAGTCCTTCCGTGTGGACGGAGTCAGGCGCAACACGTTGGCTGACGTTATTGGTTTTGCCAACGCCGTCATCTTCTCACCCGATGATCTAACATTACTCAAAGGCGGACCTGGCGGACGTCGCTCCTTTCTCGATTCTGAGATTGGGCAGGTGAACCGTTCTTATGTGAGATCTTTATCTCGCTACAATCGCATCCTCTCTCAACGAAATGATGTTTTGAGGAACCTCAGAAAATCCAGGAGCTCCAGGTCAACCGAAGATTTGCTCCTGGAGCCCTGGGATTTACAGTTGGCAAGATCGGGTGCAGCCATTGTTACAGTCAGGCTCACAATGCTGCATAGATGGGCAGCAGGAGCGAGGGCTACCTATCAGGAGATTGCCGGCCCTGGCGAGGATCTGACCATGAGTTACCAGTGTAGTTTCTCCGGGGAAATACCTCTATCCATGCAGGACAACGACCTGTCGATCACCAATGAAGATATGGAGGCGCGTTTGCTCGATCGCCTGGGCGAATCCCGGGTAGAAGAAGTGGGCCGTGGTTATACCGTGGTTGGTCCTCATCGCGATGACCTGGCACTGTTTGTGTCGGGTCGAGACGCTCGCTATTTCGCCTCCCAGGGACAGCAGCGTTCCGTGGTCCTGGCACTGCGAATTGCAGAGGTGGGATGGATGAAGGAGGAGATCAAGAGGCCTCCGCTGTTGTTGCTTGATGATGTGATGTCAGAACTGGACACAGGTCGGGCTCAGCGTCTGGCACGACTTGTCGGCTCAGGGGTCCAGACCTTCATCACGTGCACTGACCTGTCAGACCTCAAGCTTGACAGATCAGAGGGAACGATGTGGGAGACTGGTGGGGGGGAAGTGAAGGCCATTGGCCCGTAATCGCAGGAGGCCCGCAAGGCTTGGCCAGGTATTGAATTCTGCACTGGCCCGACGTAAAGGACTCCGAAACGGGTTGAAGAGCGAGCAGATTTTTATGAGCTGGC
>SKXF01000138.1 GCA_007128555.1 Clostridia bacterium
ACATGCGGATGCAGCGCCTGGTCGCCTCTGATCAGGAACCCATCACACCCTTTATCGACCGGGTCCAGCAGCTCCACCGGGAACGAGGTGTGTCGACGGTCGTGGTCATCGGCGGATCGGGGGACTACTTTGACGTCGCCGACGCCGTCATCATGATGGATCACTACCGGCCCCGCGACGTGACCGCCGAGGCCCGGGACATTGCCCGGGAATATCCCACGGGACGAAACTCGGAATCAGCGGGAGCCTTTCCCCCTGCGGGGAGGCGCAGGCCTGACCCCTCCAGCGTGGATCCCACCAGGCGGGGTCGGGTGCGGGTGAAGACCCGGGGACGCTCGACGATCCAGTTCGGGGAGCAGGAGATCGACCTGGGCCTGGTGGAGCAGCTGGTGGATCCCAGCCAGACCCGGGCGGTTGCGGATATCCTCCAGTACGCGAGGACGTACTTCCCCGAGATGTGCCTGCGGGAGGCCCTGGAGCGGGTTGCAGAGGAAATGGACCGGGAGGGCATGGAGATCGTTTCTCCGTTTCGTGGGCACCCCGGAGACTATGCCCGGCCGCGCATGCTGGAGGTGGCTGCAGCTCTGAATCGCCTGAGATCGCTGCGGCTGCGTCGTTGAGTTGGGAGGGGGAGAGGATGCCGAAGCGGATGTGGATTGGCACGGCGGTGCGCAAGACCGCCAGGTCGGGGATGTCCACCAGTGGCGACAGCGTGGACGTGGTGGAACGCCCGAGGGGCGGGTTGTCCGTCGTGATGGCGGACGGCCAGGGAAGCGGGCCTGCGGCCAAGCGAATCAGCAACATGGTTGTGTCCAGGGCGGCGGGGCTGATCGCCGAGGGGGCCAGGGACGGGGCCGTGGCCCGGGCCGTACATGATAGCCTGTATGCGCTGCGCGGAGGCAAGATC
Organism: Clostridia bacterium; assembly: GCA_007128555.1. The sequence continues at coordinate 908 of SKXF01000138.1, forward strand.
GTCTGCACGCTGACCATCCTGTCGGTCGACCTGAATACCCGCACCTTCGTGATCGCCCGCAACGGCAATGCAGGGGCGCTTCTGTACGATGGGAGAGAGGTCCGACGCCTGCATGAGGATGTTCCACCCATCGGGGTCGGTGGTTTCACCAAGCCGCAGATCCTGGAATGCGAGATTCAACCCGGGTACCGGGCGGCTATCTTCACCGACGGGGTCTTTCACGCGGGAAGACGGAGGGGGAATCCCCTGGGGATTGAGCCCCTGGCCGCCTGTCTCAGCGGGGAGGCCTCTGACGCGGGGGTCGTGGCGGACAGGATGTTGCAGGAGGCTCACGGGGCGGATGCAGGATACCCCAGAGATGACATGTCCCTGGCGGTGGTGTCGGTGCGATCAGAAGATGTTATGCTGGGAGAGGTGGCGATCCGGTCGATTGACGTATCCTTCCCCGTCTGACAGGATACGCAGAGTGCGAGGGCCCCTCGTGGCCGTCGTGGGAGCCTGTGCTTCCGGCAAGACGACGCTGGTGGACATGCTCACCGAGCGCGGCATCCGTGCCGTTTCGCTCGCGCAGGAACATTCCAGCGCTCCGTCGCTGTACCTGCGGCACGCCCCGGACTATGTCGTATACCTCGATGTGAGCTACGAGGAGATACGCCGTCGGCGGAGGATCCATTGGGGACCCGAGCGATTGCAGACACAGAAGATGCGTCTCCGGCGCTCGATGGAGGACGCTGACCTGGTGATCTGCACCGACGGCGTCGAGCCGTCCCGGGTTTGCGACCTGGTCATGGGTTACCTGGAGGAAGAAGGAGAGGTTATCATTGGAACTGACATTGGACAGCCTGAAAGAAGATGCGGAGATCACCGCTTACCTGGAGCGAGGTGATAAGCACCTGGAAAGCGCTGGCTACACCGAACACGGGGTTCGGCATGCGCGGCTGGTCGCGGACATATCGACCAACGTCATGCGTCGCCTCAACCGGGGTGAGGAAGAGACGAACCTGGCCTCCCTGGCCGGCTACCTTCACGACGTGGGCAACATGATCAGCCGCCGTGATCATCCGACGGTGGGAGGCATCCTCGCGTGGCAGATGCTCAGCGCCCGGGGCCTGTCGCCCGATCGAACGGCCATTGTCGCCGGGGCCATCGGCAATCACGAGGCCGAGGATGGCAGGATCGTCAGTCCCGTCTCTGCAGCGCTGATCCTGGCGGACAAGTCCGATGTTCATCGTACCCGGGTGCGGCTGGCGGATCCGGCGGAGTTTGACATCCACGACCGGGTCAATTACGCGGCCGAGGCCTCCTTTTTGAACGTGAAGGCGGGCACGGGTACCATAACCCTGAACCTGAAGATCGACACCGAGATCTCTCCCGTGATGGACTATTTCGAGATCTTCCTGAGTCGCATGATCATGTGCCGAAGAGCGGCGATCTTTCTCGGGCAGCGATTCGTGCTGGAGATCAATGGGATGAAGATGCTTTGAGGCCCTGCAGCCAGCTGGTTTCTGAATTGACACCATTTCCTCGTGGGAGATATAATTTGGGGCGTATCCTCACTTGGGAGGATGAAGGGAGCGAAGAGGTTGAGGCGTAGGCGACAGAGACACACACTTAATCTTCTGATCATCGTCCTGGTCATCGCCGGGATTGGCTATTATTTCGGACTCTTTCAACCAGTATGGGATGACATAAATAAGGGCCTGGACCTGGTGGGTGGGATCCACATTGTGCTTGAGGCCCAGGAGAGAGAAGACAGCCCGATCACCGATACGGCCATGAACTCCGCCATGGAGGTCATCCGCCGGCGGGTGGACGCCCTCGGAGTCACAGAGCCGGTGATCGTCCGGGAGGGGGCCAG
>SKXF01000340.1 GCA_007128555.1 Clostridia bacterium
GATCACGAAAGACCCTTTGCGGGTCTCCCCGTCATTGATCTTCACGGCAGGGTGGTGACCTGGAACGGTATTCATCTGGGTGGGTTGGGTGGGTGTCTGCGCTACAAGGCTCGCCCCCTGTCGTGGCTGTTCTGGGAGGAGGAGTATGCGGCCCTCCTGGCCAGCATGCCGCGAGCAGACCTCTTCGTGTCTCACGCTGCACCCTTTGGCTGTTGGTGGGAGCCGCCGCCACCGGGTGGAGATGGGATTTACCACCATGCCCATGCAGGCTCCAGGGCCATCAAAGACCACATTGACCGCACCTGGCCGGACCTGGTGGTTCACGGCCATCTGCACAAGAGCGGGTTCTCGTCGGTGGGCAATGTGGCTGTGCAGGCAATCTACGGTGCACAGATGGTTACCTTTTCACCCTCGTAGCCACCCCGGAATGCAATAGGTTACAGCATGGAGCCGGGGGTATCGGGCGATAGATTGAGGGTAGGCCAGAGATGAACTGGCCACCTTCGCCGGACTGGATTGGAGGGCTCCAGTTCGGGGAGTTGAATGGACAGATCGGGGTGTCAAACCATGAAGTGCGAGTGCGGGTACAATCCGGAGAGTGACTTCGAGTTTTGCCCAATGTGCGGCAAGCGGCGGTTGGGCCTCCAGCCAGATGAGGGCTTAAGAGACGACCGAGGACCAATGTACGCATCCGCATCGTCTGAAGTAGAGAGGTCGGAGGTGAGGCTTACACCGCCTGCCAAGCGTTTCGGAGCATGGTTGGTGGAATCCTTCATCCTGGGGTTGCCATCGACACTTGCGACAGAGATTCCCTTCCTGTGGGTGCTGTGGATATCTGTGTGGGTCTGGGAGGTGGTATTGTGGACAAAATCCAAGACCATAGGGAAGCAGATCTTCAACATGACCGTTGTACATGCTGAGACCTATGAAGGTGTCAGTTTTGGCATGATGTTCTTGCGGGAGATTGTCGGCAAGTTCCTTTCGGCCATTGTATTTGGACTGGGTTTCCTGTGGGTGGCAATCGATAAAGACCACCAGGGCTGGCATGACAAGATCATATCGTCCGTCGTGATCGAAGACCCGATAAGCCGTCATTCATGAAACAGGGGCTTGCCAGCAAGATGCCATGGCCCCGGCTGTCGAATGGGAACCCTGGTATTCCGACGAGGTTTGAGGGGTGGATGTCGTGACGGATATTCAGCACGTCCGTGGAGCCCTCTTCGGTCTTTGCACCGGGGATGCCCTTGGATTGCCCGTGCAGTTTGTGACCCGGGAGCGCCTGAGGGCACATCCGGTCCAGGGCATGACCGGGTACGGCACGTGCAACAAGCCGCCCGGGACATGGTCGGACGACAGTTCCCTCACGTTCTGTCTCACCGGGAGCCTCTGTGAAGGGTTGGATCTCGAGGACACCGGTCAGAGGTTCGTGCGCTGGGTCGAGGAGGGATACTGGTCTGCCGATGGTAGGGCTTTTGACGTCGGACGGACGACCCTGCGCGCCGTGGCCAGGCTGAAGAGAGGCGTCTCGCCGCACGATTCGGGGGAAACGGGCGATCGCAGCAACGGCAACGGCTCGTTGATGCGCACCCTGCCCCTGGCCCTTTACCTCGAGGCGTCGGACGTTGAGGTTGTCCTGCCCTGGGTTCACATGGTTTCCGCCATCACCCACGCCCATCCCGTTTCGCAGATGGCCTGCGGTATCTACACTCTACTGGCGATTAGCCTGCTGCAGGGGTGTTCGCCGCCGGAGGCTTACACATCGACATCAGGGATCTGCCCTGACCTTTATGACCGGGAACCCTACCGCAGTTACCTGCCTCGTTTCTCGAGGGTGCTCAACGGGAAGATCGACTCCCTGCCCGAGGAGAAGATCAACAGCAGCGGTTACGTTGTGGACACGCTGGAGGCTGCCCTGTGGTGCCTGCTGCGGAACGGTTCCTACCGGGATACCGTTCTGGAAGCGGTCAACCTTGGTGGTGATGCTGATACCATTGCGGCCGTTGCCGGTGGCCTGGCGGGCCTTCACTACGGCTTTGATGGTATTCCCGGGAAGTGGGTCAAGGCCGTGGCGCGGCACGATGAGATCCGTTCGCTGGCGGACAGGTTCGGCGCAGCCTGCAACGAGAGATGACAGGACCAACGGTTGTGCGGTCGAACGGTGCTGTTCGTCATGTTCGTGGGCCTTCGTTTTGGGGCTGGTTTCACGGGGGGTGCTCAGCCGATCTGGGAAGACCCTGATCCGGGTGACAACCGCAACCTAGGTGTAACTGGGTAGACGCTGCAGTTAGTTGTGGGCCTGCAGCAGAGGCGGATGATGACATGAAGCAAGGCGCGGTAGGCCGTTTCGAGGTGCACTCGCCCTTTGACAAGGTGTACAGCAGAGCGATGATCAGGTCGCATGGCAGAGGGTCAGAGCCAACAGAGGTGTGGGTGGAAAACTCAGGTGACGTGCTGCAGCCTATGCCTGCGATCGAGGAAAGCGGAAAACGGGAGAGATGAGTGAGCGGACGGAGAACCGGGGCGTATGCCGTTGATTTTCGACGCGTGCGATGGGTATGGGGAGCAGGGATGCCGGCTTGCTGGGTAGATCGAGTTAGAGATATTCTGTAAAGGAAGATGTTGGGGGGTGAGTGGTTTGGCAGGGTGCAGGAACGACAATGAGAGCTTGAAGATGAAGGCGACACTCGTCGAGGTCCTCTCGGAAGACCCTGACATCATGGCAGCCTATGTTTTCGGGTCTCACGCCAGGGGTACC
>SKXF01000280.1 GCA_007128555.1 Clostridia bacterium
AGAGCAGTGATCGATCGAGTTGAAGGGGGTCTGGCCGTACTGCTGGTCGGAGATGATGAGGTTCAGCTGGATCTGCCTTTGAGTTGTCTGCCGGCTGGGGTTCAGGAGGGAAGCATCCTCACGGTCCACTTCGAGGAGGACCGGGTAGAAACCCTCGATGTGAGGGAGAAGATGCAGCGCAGAATCGACCGACTCAGGCGAAGGAGCCAGGAGTGACAGGTCACCAGGAGAGATCCTTGAGTTAGGAGCACCTAGCGGGATCGAGTTGGCCCATCTCGGATCAGCTGGGATGGGAAGATGAACTCTATGCCTCGTTCCTTCAGAACCGGGATCATTGCCCTCAGGGCATCTGCTGTCACCGTGCCGCCCTCTACTCCCACGTGTCCGATTCCCACGGCGTGACCCCTTTCGAGGGCGATGTCTCCCAGTTTCTCCAGCTGGGCCTCGATGTGAGCGCGATCCTGGACACCGTCCAGGAAGACATCCCGGACGAGATGGGGGACACCCATTTCCATTGCGACCTCTCCAACGACAGAATGGGACGTCGTCTTGCTGTCAATGAAGAACAGGTCCTGCTGTGCTGCAACCTGGAGGACTGCCCTCATCACCCTCCGATCCTGGGTGGCACGCGAGCCCATGTGGTTGTTGAGTCCCACGGCCTGGGGCATCTGTGCCAGCCCTTCCCGGATGCGGTCCTTGATCTCTGCGTCGCTGAGGTCCGTGGTGATTCCTCGCGGACCCAGCCAGCTGGGATCGCCGTGTTCCGGTTCCATGGGCACGTGCATCAGGACCTCGAGACCCGCTTCGTGGGCCATCATCGCTTCATCCTCCGTGTACGATAGAAAGGGCATCACGGCTGTGGCCAGGGGGATGCCCAGGGCCATCATGGCCCTGGTTCCATCTGCATGATTGCCGAAGTCATCGATGATCAGTACGATCTCTCCCCGCGGTGCTTCCGGGGAGACCAGTCCCACCAGGTACGGATAGGCCATGATTCCCAGGGCCACAAAGCCTGCCAACAGCATTTTGAGCAACTTGGCTCTTACGAAGATATGCCACATAGGATCTCCCTTCGCTCATTCGTATGCCACGGGAGATCTGCTGCAGTACAACGTACAGATACAGGTGGCCGGTGACATTGAACGTTGCTGGAGATGGGGTGGCCCAGGGCAGCCGGCGTGGGTGCCCTGGAGTGATGGTCTGGCTTTTACTTGTAAGGGGGTATATCGAGGAGCTCGTCCACGGTAACAAAGACATAGCCCTGTTCCGTCAGTGTTTCTATCAGCTCCGGCAGAACGTCCACGGTTGCGGCCAGGCTCTGGCCCTCGCCGCCAGCGGAGTGGAACAGGAGGATGGCTTCTTCCTCCACGTCCGGAAGGGTGTTCCTCAGGATCTGGTCCACGTCCTCCGTCTCCCAGTCCCTGGAGTCCACGGACCAGTTGATGACGTGATAACCCATGCCCCGGAGCTGGACCAGGTTCATCTTGGAGATGGCTCCGAACGGGGGACGCATCATGGCCGTCTGCAGCCCTGTGATCTGGTGCAGAATCTCCTCTGTCCTGGTAATCTCCGAATGCACCCGCTCTTCAGTCAGCATCCTGAGATCCGGATGCGACCAGGAATGGTTGGCGATGACGTGGCCATCGGAGACCATTTCGTTCACAATCTCGGGGTGCCTTTCGGCCCTCGAACCCATCAGGAAGAAGGTGGCCGGCACGCCATACTCTCTCAGGACCTGCAATACCTGGGGCGTGTAGGTGTCATCGGGCCCGTCATCAAAGGTCAGGGCAATCCGGCTTGTGTCTCCCGATCCCTTCCGGAAGAAGAAGTCAAACATTCCCGCCAGTTCATAGGCGGACTTGAATTCTATCTCCTCGCCATCCGTTGGCAAGGGAATGATCAGCGCCTGCCCTTCGAGAAGGTCACCCCAGTCGAGCAGGTCGTTTTCCTCGGCGATCAGGTGTGCGGGGACGTTGTATTCCCGCGAGATGCTCAGCAGTGTATCCCCGGGTCGGATCCTGTAGGTCTGGTCCGGTTCAACGTGATTGTCTGGCCCCCCAGGTTCCGTGGAGGTGTCGCCTGGTCCGGTCCGCTCGCCGGTGTTGAAGAGCGAGCCCCTCACATGGGTTGCCAGCGCTGACTCGGATACACTGGGTATCTGAATCACCAGCGCCAGCAATAGGAGTATCGATAGGACGATGAGTGCGGTCTTCATCAAGTAGCGTCTCACGGTTTTCAGCCCCCTTTCAGTGATTTGCACATGTCTATACAATCGTAGGCTATCTTACCTGTGCGTCACATGCACTGGTACTGTGTAGCAGTGCCCCCAGGTGCGGGATTATGTGCAGGTGGGCCCCCTGAATGGCTGGACATCGTTGACGTGCCTATCTCCCAGACGGTGAATATTTTGTGGTATCACCTGTCTCATATGGTTGGTCTCGGCACGACTGAGAGGTCGATGGCAGGAATCGGGAAGTACCTGACGAACTATGCGCTTGGATGGGTCGCGTTCGTCTCGGGACAGGAAGAAACGCGCGTCCAATAATGTTTGCAATCGTCGTTGTCACCTGGATCACAGCAGGTAGAGGCTATTTTCGGTAAGAACAGATCCTGGATGGGTGTGTCACAGGAGTCCCATGCTCTCTGAAGCCAGGAAAGGGGATCGAACCATGACCGAATGCGTAGACGGGAAGAACCTGCTCATACAGGGCGGGATCGTCATAACCATGGATCCTGACAGGAG
>SKXF01000405.1 GCA_007128555.1 Clostridia bacterium
GCCCTAGAGCGACATCGCAAAGGGCTCAATCCTAAAGAGATCGACACGACAGGGCTAACCCCTACGGGCCCACCACGCGAATCATCTCCGGGTGATACAGTAGGGGGCCCGGGATCCACTCCAGGTTCTGTACTGCGGCAGAGATGAGCACTCGGGTCTGAGGATAATAGAGCCAGGCGGCGGGTACGTCCTGCACCAGTAGGTCCAGTATTTCCCTGGATGCTTCTTCCCTGGCTCCAGGTGGGGATGCGACCAGGGAATGCAGTAGGAGATCCATCGTGGGATTCTGATACCGGGCGTCGTTGTAGCCGGTGCCAATGGCACTGCTCGATAGCAAATGGCCTAGGTCGAAATGCGGGCCTGTTCGGACCTGGACCAGGGCTGCCTCGAAGTCCCCACCGGCGAGTCGTTTCTCCACATCGATCAGGGAGGTGGTCTCAATGATTGCAGAAACTCCGATCTCTTGCAGGCATGTCGCAATCCAGTTGGCCACCTGGGGAAGGTCCTCCCAGATCGGGACCATCAGGGTGAATTCGGCCCGCTGATCGTCAGACATTCGCACCCCGTCGTCATCCCGGTCGGTCCAGCCTATGTCATCGAGGATCGTGTTGGGATCCTCATCGATGAGCATTTCTTCCTCGGGGCGGTGCAGGGGGGACAGAGGAGGCCAGGGGCCAGTGGCCGGGATGCCGGGCACGGTCTCCATCTCGCGTAGGCCCTGTGCCAGGGCGACATCAATGGCCCGGCGTGCGGCGCGGTAAACGAGGAAGGGACCGACCGACGGCATCGCCAGGTACACGACATCCACTGGGGGAAGAAGCCGGACGCCCTCTGCAGAAGAACCGGGATCGAGGGCGCAGTGGGCGAAACCGCTCAACACCGATCGGGTTCTCAACTCGCGATCGTTGAAGGGTACCATCTCAATGGCATCGAGTGCCGGGGCTGCTCTCCAGTGGTCGCTGTGGGCGGTGAAGATGGTCGCCGTGTGGGGAGACCATTGCTGCAGGGTGAAGGGCCCTGTCCCCAGGGTGTAGGTGTTATAGGCCCAGGTACCCTGTTTCTCCACCCAGTGCTGGGCAACCAGGGGGATGGTGATCAGCGCGGGAGGTGTGCCCTCGGGTCTCCTCAGTTTCAACTTGACCAGGTGATCGTGGACCTGGGTGACGCCAAGGAGGTTTTCGAACTGTTGCGTGAGGGGAAAAGGTAGCTCCTCCCCCTTTTTCCCCAGCATGTAAGTAAAGACCACGTCTGCCGCTGTGAACGGGGTCCCATCATGCCAGCTGACGTTCGGCTGAAGGTGAACGGTCCAGGTCTGCCCGCCGTCGTCAGTGTACCAGCTCTGGGCCAACACAGGCTCGAGATGGCCCCTGGCGTCATAGGTGGCCAGGGGCTCGTGTACGAGGTGGGTTGCCAGGCGGGTCACAGGATCCACTGCGGACAGGGGAAAGAGGTCCCGGATCTCCACGGGTACGGCCATGACCAGCGTCTCCGGTGGGTCTTCATCCGGTTCCTGCACCAGGACGCGGCTGTTCATTGCAAATGAGGCGATCACCAGGCACACAAGTGTGCCCATGACAACGTAGAGACGCATGAATCGACCTTCCTTCCGGTCATCTATATGCACGTGCCCTCTGACTCATTAATCCCAGCTGGCAGGGTTGCCCTTGTTCGGCGGCGAACGTCTTATCCTAGTGGAACGGAGAGGATCGGCGATGAGAGGACGAAGGTTGAATTCTGAAGATGCCCGTGCAGCTGTCATGGGGGGAGCGCTTCTCGGTGGGGGAGGGGGAGGCAGTGTGAACCTGGGCACCGAGCTTGCGGAGATGGCCCTCTCTGCGGGAGATCTGCTCCTGCTGTCGCCCCAGGATGTTCTCCCAGGTATGACCCTGATTACCTGCTCCCTGGTGGGTGCGCCCGCTGCAGCCGGAGCCCGGGTGCTGCCGCAGGACTTCTTGTGCGCTGTGCGGCTGCTCATGGAGAGAGCGGATCTTTCGCCAGGGCAGGTGGGGTTGATCAGCAATGAAAACGGACCAGCTGCCACCGTCAATGGTTGGTTCCAGGCTGCTGCCCTCGGACTTGCCCTCGTCGATATTCCCTGCAATGGCAGGGCCCACCCCCTGGGGATCATGGGTGCCATGGGCCTTGAGAAATGCCCTCAATACGAGTCCCTGCAGGTGGCCGTGGGCGGAGACCGCGGGGCTACTGCCCATCTCGAGATGTCAGTATCTGCGGATGTAGGCACCGCCTCTGCCCTCGTCAGAGCCGCGGCGGAGCACGCAGGTGGCCTGGTGGCCGTGGCCCGCAACCCAGTAAGCGCAGGGTATGCCCTGCAGCACGGTGCTCCCGGGGCGATCACGCAGGCCCTTGAGGTAGGAGAGGCGTGGCTGAAGGCGACACCTGGGGCGTCGTCTCGCATTTCGGCGGTCCTGGAGGTCCTGGGTGGGTTTCACATTGGCTCCGGCCTGCTGCAATCAGTAGACCTTGAAAGCCGGGGCGGGTTTGACTCGGGACGGGCGGTGGTGATGACGGCTGATGAGGAATTGCAGATCCCTATTTTGAATGAGTACATGGCGCTCTGGGGACCATCTCACCCGTTGGCGGTTTTCCCCGATCTTGTTCATCTCTTTGATGGATGCGGCAGTCCTCTGTCGTCGGCAGATTTGAAGGCCCGGCAGGGAGAAGAAGTTCACGTTGTCTGGGTTCCAGGGGAGAACCTGTCCCTCGGCAGTGGGGTCACA